>NZ_JASAUS010000008.1:0-151796 GCF_029953005.1 Bradyrhizobium sp. Mp27
GATCATCAACCGCGGACGGCTGACGGAAAGCAAGAACATTGGTAGTCTCGGTCATGGCGTATCGCTCTCCTCGAGAGGTTCTGGCAGGCTCGTCACCCGCCTCGATACGCCGCCTTCCTCACACCGTCATCACCCAGATTCCGCCATAGCTCCGGACGGCGTGGTCTTGCCGATGTCTCGCGCGATTGCGTGACGATATCGTGGAGAACCTGTTTCCCATCAAGTACAACTAGGCCGTGAACCCATCTGTGGACGCCCCGCGAAATGCAGCGGTTTTTGAAACAGACCACGAAAAGCACCAGAGAGTTGCATGGCTACTGGGTCCACCATTGTGCCTCCGAAATCCCGCGCGCGCCGCCCTATCGCCTGAAGGGATTTCGTTGGAACCCGGCGCAACTGGAAAAACTGGTGCAACCACCAAGGACCGCCAGATGAGGGGTGAGCGCCACCTGGGTTTATTAACCCTCAGCCGATCATGCAGAAAGACGGCAAAAGGTGGCCCATCGGCGCCGATTATGGAACCGGCTGTGGTGTTAAATGCCCCGAAACGATAGCCGAAACGAAGGGGTGCTCCGGCTCCGCATACTCGGCTCACACACCGACGACTGGAGCGGGATCGCCCGCGATGACAAAGCAGAGCAAGCATAGATCAGCATGGCCTATCTGCAGAAGCAGCTCGCTAGGCAGCGAAAGGCCCTCGGCGAACTCGGTGAGCGCGTGTCGCGTGCCGAACGTGAGATCACGAAAGATCGCGACCACTGGCGCGATCGCGCCGACAGACTCGAGCCGGCATTGCTTGGACCTAGCGTCGACTGAAAACCCCGACACTGACGAAGAGAAGATCATGCCCGTACAAATGAACGCCGAGCTTTTCTGCAAGCTGCAGGAACTATCCCGCCATAACGCGGTCGCCCGCGCGCTTGTCTTCTTGTGGGAAACCGGCCCCCTGACCGACGAGGACTGGGCGACGAAGGCGATCTCTCTTCTCATTGATCAGAACGAAACGCTCTCGGCGATCGCCGTGGATGCGGAGAAGCGCGCCTGCCGCCTGCCCAAAACTCCGTCCGTAGCCTCACCCACACGTTGAGAGAGATCGTCCCGTGTCCGCCCCCCCAAGACCGTAACGCCGCACCCCGGGCCCGCGCTGCGGCTTGTCAGCGGCGCGAAGGAGCCGCTGCGGTGCCCCGCCGAAACGAGAAGACGCTTTGCTTCTACTTCAACCGGCGCGTGACCGATGACGAGATGCGGCACCTTCATGCGGTCATACGGCAGGCGGCAGCCTACTCGCCGATCATCGACGGCCAGCCCAGCAAGCAAACCACCGGAGTTCTCAGAGCAGGAGGCGGCGGCAGTGCTGCGGCGCTACCTGCTCATGCGCGATATTGACGGTCACTGAGAAAGTTCCTCTTTTGCATCCGCGCCCCCAACAAAATCTTCCTAAATTTCAAACTGAGACACTCCCTGTTGGTCGGTTCAACTCGCAGCGTCAGTACCCTGCTGATCTTCTCGATCGCGTCCGCCATTGTGCCTAAAAAAGACTTAATGCCAATCGTCTTCATCACACTTGCCAAGCGGGCACGCCGGCGACATAGCGACTCAGCCCGACAATGCCCGCGATTGCTCGCCATCAAGGTGCTGTGGCCACAGTTCGCCGAGCAGTCCGACAAAGAAGGTCGGCAGCCCGCTTCCTCGCCGTCATCGACGAGCACGAGATCGCCGAACGCGGCCGCCGTCACATCGAGCGCCATCTCGTGTCGCTCGGCTGCCAGCCGGAAAGACCTTCGACGACTTCGACTTCGAGGCCGTGCCGATGATCTCCAAGGCGCAGGTGACCGCGCTCGCCGCCGGCG
The DNA here is from genome assembly GCF_029953005.1 of Bradyrhizobium sp. Mp27. NCBI lineage: Bacteria > Pseudomonadati > Pseudomonadota > Alphaproteobacteria > Hyphomicrobiales > Nitrobacteraceae > Bradyrhizobium > Bradyrhizobium sp. Mp27. Next base: position 1,851 of record NZ_JASAUS010000008.1, read on the forward strand.
ACGGTGGTTGGGCAAGGGCGCCAATTGCTGCTGTTCGGCCCGCCCGGCGTGCATTCGTGGAACCGAACTTTCTGCTGCTTCTTCTCGCAAATGACCTCTCGCAACGTCGGCCGCATCAGCCAAAAAGCCGCCGGCTAACATTGATGATGAAGCCAGCGGGCGCGCCGATGTAGCAGAACATTGCGTCCTACGACTTTGATCAGTCGGTGGTCGACACCATGAGCGTCGCACGCCGCGACGAGCCGGTCCTTTTCATCGTTGCTGGCGACGGAGTGCATTTGATCGACGGCACCCATCGTCTTCGGCGACGAATTCAGGACTGGCCCAGCGACGTTGATCCGCGCCGCCGAGGACAATCTGCAATCATATGTCCGGCCACTTAGATAGAACGTAACTGCCCGGGATACCTACTTTGATTGTCCCGTAAATAGCGCGACGATGGCGCCGATCCCAGTAGAACACGCCGACCAGGCCGGCAATAAGGCTTATATAGAGGACGTGGGGGACAATGGAGGGTACTGCTTACTCGCTCTCCGCTGTGAGTGCCCTGCCGGCGGCCAATCGGCTCCTTCGTTCGGGCGACGATCAGAAGGCGGCGAACGATTATCTGCTGACCTGCGCTTCCTCGGAGACGACAAGGATTGAAGCAACGCAATCCACCGGGAGCAACAAGCCGCCGCCTCGGCCCATCAGACGCGTTTCCACGGTCATGATCAGCGCTTGCGAGGCCGGTTCGTGGAAAATTTTCGCGATTGGGTGGGCTCCTGCAAAAAGATTGTCTTTTCAGCCTCCACCGCATTTTGCGGCATGGGCCGAAGAAGGCCTCCCTTGTGGTCTTCCATATCTCCCCAAGCGACGAAGGTAGTGGCTAAAACAGGCGGCGTCTCAGCAATTCCTCCGTGCGTATACTCAGATCAGGACAACCGCATCTAGCGTCGTGTGCCACGATTTGTCGGCCGACCGCCGGATTTCACTGATCAATGAAGCCGTCTCGTCTGCGGCAACCGCTGGCATCAGACGGAGCGGATGCTCGAGCGGAGAACTGCACCGTTAAATATGGACACGGGCATCGGACTTTCGTCGCCGTCAGGCGCAAGTTTTTTTACTCCGCCTTGTTTGGCAAAAATTCTCTCGCCTACGACCGCTATCGCAGGAATGCGCTAGCGCCCCATGTGGAGCACCGCGACACCGGAAAACTCTCATTTTCATTGACCGCTGCAGCGGTCAACATGATTGGACCCACAATTACTCAGATCGAGACTTCCGTGAGCACTCCAGAGGCAAAGGTCAAGTGTCGACCTTCTGTGATTTCTATCGGCGCACGGCCAAGGCTGACGAAAGCTGTGGCCGAAGGACGATCTGAACCTGATCACCACGCCGACGAAAATTGTGAAATCAGGGAGGGGTCTCTGCCGGCGCGATCGACGCTCCGAATAACACAAGCCGGCACCGCAAGTGATCACAGCCCAGCTATCGCGCTGGGCGACAATTTACGTTAACGTTTGCCGGTCGGTCCATATGCGTACTCGAATCCGATCGCCTCGGAGGCAGAAGGCGATCATCCGACCGCTTGATCCTTCCCACCCTCAGGGTTGGGATAATCCTGACAATGAGGAAGTTTGGCTTGAGCTGGCGCGCGCCATCGGACGACAGATTGCACGAGACGAAAACCACGATTTGGAGCAGCCGAAAGGAAAAAGGGCATGATGACGGGGCCAACAAGAAAGAGGGCCGTGTTATACGCCCGCTATTCGAGCGACGTGCAAAAGGCGACCTCGATTGACGGTCAGCTATTGCTCTGCCGGAAGATCCCGGCACGCAACGACCTAGATGTCATCGGTGCATTTGTTGATGCCGCGAAGTCTGGCCTAACCGAAAATGCGAGGGACGGCTATCAGCAATTGCTCAATGGCGTGCGAAACCATGATTTTGATGTTGTGATCGTTGAGCATTTTGATCGCCTGTCGCGCGATCCCGCAACCATCCAGCGTCTCAAGCAAGTTTTCGAGTTCAATGGCGTTGAGCTGATGGATCAGAAAGGCGTTTACGCGACTGCCACCGACATCAGCATCGCAAGCCTCTACAACACGATTTATAAGCCGCAGCTCGCCGACAAGGTTCGGCGTGGCCATGATAATGCTGTCGCTAGTGGAAGAATTCCTGGCCCATACGCTTACGGTTACCGGCCAAGGCCGGGCGCGCCCGGTGAGCGCGTGATCGATGAGAACGAAGCGAAGATCGTGGTCCGCATCTTCACCGAATATGTATCGGGGCGTTCAACCCGAGATATTGCGGCCGATCTCACGCGCCAAGGCTTGCCCTCGCCTGGCGCCACCCGTCACAAGAACAAGGCTGGTCGCACGAACTGGAATCACCAGTGCATAACTGGCGGTCGCCACGGTCGCGGCATTATCGGCAACGAGCTGTATATCGGCGAAATACATTGGAACGTTCGATCAACAATTCTGAACCCGGAAACGCAGAAGAAACAGAAACGCCGCAATCCGGAAGACCGGCACATCATTGTCAAGAAGCCCGAGCTGCGGATTGTTCCGCAAGTGCTTTGGGACAGGGCGCAGAAGGTTCGCAGCGGCCGCGCCATCCATATGTTCGGACCGACGGGCAAGCCGCGGCGCCGTCCTGTGATCCCGCGCAATAATGAGCACCCACTTGCTGGGGTCCTCCGGTGTGGTGTCTGCAACGGGAATATGCGAATCGCTCAATCCTCCAGGAATGGCGCTCCGCGCGCCGCATGCGCCAACGCGCATCAACGAGGCACCTGTGAGCACACCCGGAGCTTTGACATGGACGTGCTACTTGAGGATGTCTCAAGCAAAATGGAATTAAAATTGCTTTCGCCCAAAGCGATTGAAGAGGCGATGCGTGCTTGGAAGGAGGAGCGTAAGAACGATCGGAAAAAGAACAGCGAACACGCAAATTTAGAGCGTAGACTCCGTACGTTGACCACTGAGATCGAACGCTTGTCATATGCCATCGCAAACAGCCGTCGCAAGCCGGATGAGTTGCTCAAGCGGATCGATGAGTGCGATGTGGAACGGGAAACCGTTAAGGAGCGCTTGCGGCTTCTGGGTAGTGGCAGCGAAAACGTGATCCCGTTCGACCATCCAAAGTTCGGTGACCGATATCGTCCGGAGGCCAAGAGACTGGTCACCGCGCTGAAGATTAATCCGAAGGCCATCGAAACCCGCGTCGCATTTCGCAACTTGATCGACAGCATCGTAGTGCATCCGGTTCGCAAGCGCGATGCCCTACGAATATACTCCGTACCTGAACAGCGCTTCCCTTTCTAGCATGAATCTTTTCCCCGAAAATCGACGCAAGACGAGAGAGATCAGTGCGTTCGTCTACTATGATAACGTCAAGTCAGAGAAGTCCGTATCCTCGTAGTAGACGCGGACCTGCATGTGATGGCGGCCGTCGCGGATCTCGCCGTCGAGATGGGCTGTCACGTCGCGAGCCTCTTCGCTTTTTGCAACCGGCCCGTTTTGCGCAAAAACAGCCGGCCGCGCAAGCGCAGGTTATGCCACGGCCGGCGTCCTTCCCAGCGTCACCTCGACGATTTCCGGCGGCACGCCGACGCGGACCGGCATGATGCTGCAACCGAGGCCGCCGGAGACGGTGACGTCGCATTTCAGCCGGAAGTGACCATAGGCGAGCCGCACGCCGTGCTGAGGCGAAACAGCCGGCGACCAGCCGAACAGGCGAACCTGGCCGCCATGGGTATGGCCGGACAGTTGCAGCGCGACGCGCGCGGGTACGAGCGGCGCGATATTTGGCTCATGCGCGAGCAGGATGACCGGCGCATCGTCGGTGACCTTCGCCAGCGTGCCCGCGAGATCGTCGGCGCCAAGCCGACGCGCGCGGCCATAGCGCTTCGCGGGATAGTAGGCGAGCTGATCGCCGAGGCCCGCGAGCCAGAAGGAGCGTCCGTCCTTGGTGAGACGCACGACGTCGTTCTCGTAGACGGGAATACCGGCCGCCTCCAGCGCGCGATGGGCGGCTGTCGGCCCGTGCCCGGCCTGCTGTACGGCCCTGTCCACCCAATAGTCGTGATTGCCCATGACGGCATGGACGCCGAGCGGTGCCTTGAGGCCCGCGAGCACCTTGGCCCATTCGCTCGACGGAATGATGCGCGTGACCTGGTGAACACCCGCGACATAGTCGCCGAGCAACACGATGACGTCGGCGTTGAGCGCATTGGTGCGATCGACGATGCCCTCGATCCGCTCCAGTGACATCCAGGGATCGCAGGCATGAATGTCGGTGACGATGGCGATCTTGAGCGGAAAATCCGCCGGCCATTGCCGCGGGGTCGGGTGATAGCGGGTGACGCGGAGCCGCAGCGGCTCGACGCCGACGCCATAGGCCGCGGTCGAGACGCCGAGCGCGGACAGGCCGCCGATGGAACGGATGAGATGACGACGCGTGATCATGGAAGCCCGATGATGATGCAGCTTTGTGATGCGGCCCGATTGGAGCGGAATTGGGGTCCGCTCGTGCAGACGGCCTGCATTTGCATGCAGACCGTTTGCACAAAGGTTACCGGAAGTTCATGACAACCGATGCACCTTGCATCAACGCAATCAGTCGTCGCTCTCGTCGGTGCCGAACAGGCCGAACTGTGCCGCGGCATCGCGCGAGGGCTCGGCGATGCCGAGATGGCGGAAGGCGTGCGAGGTGAGCAGGCGGCCGCGCGGGGTGCGCTGGAGATAGCCGCACTGAATGAGATAAGGCTCGATGATGTCCTCGATCGCATCGCGCGGCTCGGACAGCGCGGCGGCCATCGTCTCGACGCCAACCGGGCCGCCACCATAGTTCTGCGCGATGGTCGTGAGATAGCGGCGGTCCATGGCGTCAAGGCCGGCGGCGTCGACCTCAAGCGCGCTCAGCGCATGATCGGCGATCTTGCGGTCGATCGAGGCGGCATCAGCGGCGGAGGCGAAATCGCGCACGCGCCGCAACAGGCGGCCGGCGATGCGCGGCGTGCCGCGGGCGCGGCGCGCGATCTCGTTGGCACCGTCGGCACTCATGCCGACATTGAGCACGCGCGCGCCGCGGGTGACGATGCTTTCCAGCTCCTCGATCGTATAGAAGTTGAGGCGGACCGGGATGCCGAAGCGGTCGCGCAAGGGATTGGTGAGGAGGCCCGCGCGCGTGGTGGCGCCGACGAGCGTGAATTTCGACAGCTCGATCTTGACCGAGCGTGCCGCCGGGCCCTCGCCGATGATGAGGTCGAGCTGAAAGTCCTCCATCGCGGGATAAAGCACCTCTTCCACCGCCGGGCTGAGCCGATGGATCTCGTCGATGAAGAGCACGTCGCGCTCTTCGAGGTTGGTGAGGAGCGCGGCGAGATCGCCGGCCTTGGCGATTACGGGCCCCGAGGTGGCGCGAAAGCCGACGCCGAGCTCCTTGGCGACGATCTGCGCCAGCGTGGTCTTGCCGAGGCCGGGGGGGCCTACGAACAGCACGTGATCCAGCGCCTCGCCACGCTTGCGCGCTGCCTCGATGAAGATCGAGAGGTTCTTGCGCGCCTGCTGCTGGCCGACGAAGTCGGACAGCGATTGCGGACGCAGCGCGGTGTCGCCGACATCGTCGCTGCGGCGCTCGGGCGAGACCATGCGGTTGGCCTTGGGGTCGCTCACTTCGCGAGCTCCTTGAGGCCGAGCCGGATGAGCTGTGCGGTCTCGGCATTCTCACCCGCGCTCCGCGATGCCGATGCAATCGCCGCGGCGGCCTGCGGCTGGCCGTAACCGAGATTGACGAGCGCCGAGATCGCATCTGCCACCGGGCGCGGCGCGCGCTGGTCGTCGACGGCGCCGGCGAGATGCACGACGGCGGGATCGACATTGGCGAAGGCCGGCGCCTTGTCCTTCAATTCGGTGACGATGCGCTCGGCAACCTTGGGGCCGACGCCAGGCGTGCGCGCCACCGCAGCCTTGTCGCGCAGCGCGATGGCGTTGGCGAGATCGGAAGGCGCCAGCGTGCCGAGCACGGCGAGCGCGACCTTGGCGCCGACGCCCTGCACGGTCTGGAGCAGGCGAAACCATTCGCGCTCCTGATCGGTGCGGAAGCCGAACAGTTTGATCTGGTCCTCGCGGACATAGGTCTCGATCGACAGCACCGCGGCCTCGCCGGGCGCCGGCAGATGCTGCAGCGTGCGCGCCGAGCAATGCACCTGATAGCCGACGCCGCCGACATCGAGGAGGACATAATCCTCGCCGTAGGAATCGATCAGGCCCTTGAGCTTGCCGATCATCTCGGGACCTCGGCTACGGCAGGCACTTCTCTCTCGTCATGGCCGGGCTTGACCCGGCCATCCACGCCTTCGATGTCGGCAAGGAAGAACGTGGATGCCCGGGACAAGCCCGGGCATGACGGCGGGGATGCGTGACGATCGATCATATCCCCACCACCTTCAGCCTGAGTGCCGTGCTCTGGCGGTGATGAGCGTGGGTGATGGCGATGGCGAGCGCGTCGGCGGCGTCCGCGGACGGCGGCTCGGCTTTCGGCAGCAAAATCTTCAGCATCATCGCGATCTGGTGCTTGTCGGCGTGGCCGGCGCCGACCACCGTCTTCTTGACCTGGTTCGGCGCGTATTCGGCGACGGTAATGCCGAACATCGCGGGCGCCAGCATGGCGACGCCGCGGGCCTGGCCGAGCTTCAGCGTCGCAACGCCGTCCTTGTTCACAAAGGTCTGCTCGACCGCGGCTTCCATCGGCTTGTGACCGGACAGGACGGCGGCAAGCCCCTCATGGATCGCGAGCAGCCGGCTCGCCAGCGGCAAATCGTCCGGCGGTTCCACCGAGCCGCAGGCGACGTAGATCAAACGATTGCCCTCGGCCTCGATCACGCCCCAGCCGGTGCGGCGCAGGCCGGGGTCGATGCCGATGATGCGAACGGGGCCACGAATCGGGAGCGCAGTCATGGGCCAGTGATAGCGGCTGGCTGCGGTGGGGGAAACAGAAACAGAACGGAAGTAACAGGGGAAGTGGGGTGTCGCGATTGGGTGCCCGCGATGACGACCACAAGACACGCGGTCATGCCCCGCGAAAGCGGGTTTCCAGTACGCCGCGGCTTCTCCGTTTCGCTCAGACATCTCTGGAAGACTGGGTCGCCCGGTCAAGCCGGGCGACGACAGCGGAATCCGGGGCTGGTGGCGACCTCAGCCGCCCATCTTCGCCATCAGCGCGTCCGACACCTCGAAATTGGCGTAGACGTGCTGGACGTCGTCGTGCTCGTTGAGCAGGTCCATCAGCTTCAGGAGCTTCTCGCCGGTCTCGTCGTCGACCGCGACCGTATTCTGCGGCTTCCAGATCAGAGCGGCCTTGCGCGGCTCGCCGAACTTGGCTTCCAGCGCCTTGGCGACGTCGCGATAGCCTTCGGTCGAGGCGTAGATCTCGTGTCCGCCTTCGCCCGAGACGACGTCGTCGGCGCCGGCCTCGATCGCGGCATCCAGCACCGCGTCGTCGGAGGCGACGCTGCGGTCGTATTCGATGATGCCGGTGCGGTCGAACATGAAGGAGACCGAGCCGGTTTCGCCAAGATTGCCGCCCGACTTGGTGAAGAAGGAGCGGATGTCGGAGGCGGCGCGGTTGCGGTTGTCGGTCAGCGCCTCGACGATGACGGCGACACCGCCGGGGCCGTAACCCTCGTAGCGGATCTCGTCATAGTTCTCGCCCTCATTGCCGAGCGCCTTCTTGACGGCGCGCTCGATATTGTCCTTCGGCATGTTCTCCTGGCGCGCCGCGATGATGGCGGCACGCAGGCGCGGGTTCATGTTGGGGTCGGGGGTGCCGAGCTTGGCCGCCACGGTGATTTCCCGCGCCAGCTTGCCGAACAGCTTCGACTTCTGGGCATCCTGCCGCCCCTTGCGGTGCATGATGTTCTTGAATTGGGAATGTCCGGCCATGCGTGTCTCGTCAGGAATCGTGCGCCAAAGGTGAGCGTGGGAAGCGCGGCCTTATAGGCCGCCAACCCACCGGAATGAAAGAGGCTCTACGACTTTAAGGTAATACCGTAGTGCCCCGTGCCTAGGAGTCAGGCACCGTTAACCATGATTTCATTCCGGCTTGCGAAAATAGCAACCGCCCGTTCCCCGACAAGAGTGACCTGATGGCGTTCGCATTGTTCCGGAAGCGTCTGCCCGACTTGTCCGCGCCCGTAGCACCCCCACAGGCCGCGCCGTCGCCGGTCGATCCCGCGCCTGCCCCGTCGGCCGAAGGCGATTCCGCCCGGGAAATCCTGGAACTGCTGGAACTCGAGCTCGGCGCCATGATCCGCCAGCTCGAGCGCGCCGCCAATTCAGTGGCCGGCGGCGCGGAGGCGACCGCGGCAACGCTCGCGGATATCCGCGAGCGCACCGACGCCCTCACCGGCCGCACCAATGCAGCGCAATCGACCGCCTCCACCTTTGCCCATGCCGCCGACAAGTTCACCCAGTCCGCGCAAGGCATCGGCGCGCAGGTGCGCGAGGCTGGCAAGCTCGCCGAGGAAGCCAGCGCCGCGGCGCAGGAAGCCCGCGCCAATGTCGACCGCCTGCGCGAATCCTCCGCCGCCATCGGCAATGTCGTCAATCTGATCGCCCAGATCGCGCGGCAGACGACGCTGCTCGCACTCAACTCGACCATCGAGGCCGCGCGTGCGGGTGCGGCCGGCAAGGGCTTTGCGGTCGTCGCCACCGAAGTGAAGGCGCTCGCGGTGCAGACCCAGGGTGCGACGGAGGAGATCGCCAGGAAGATCGACGCGCTCCAGCGCGACGCCGCCGGCTCGGCCGACGCCGTGCACCGCATCGCGCAGGCGATCGAGGCGATCCGCCCGGTGTTCGACACCGTCAACGGCGCGGTGGCCGAGCAGAATGCCACCACCAGCGAGGTCTCCGGCAACGCGGCCAGCGCGTCGCAGTTCATCATCTCGGTCGGCGAGAGCGCGGCCGAGATCGACGCCGCGACCAAGGCGGCCGAGACCCACGGCGAGAACGTCGCCAGCGCCGGCAAGGCCGTCACCACCTTCGCGCGGAAGCTGAAATCGCGCTGTGCGGTGCTGCTCCGCCAGAGCGAGCATGACGACCGTCGCAAGACCGAGCGGCTGCCCTGCCATCTCAAGTTCGAAACCGCGCGCGGCGTGTTGCAGGTCTACGAGATCGCGATGGACGGCGTGCTGATCGGCGGCGCGGAGGCGGCGAAGCTTGCCACGCAGGCCGTCATCGACGGCACGCTCGAAGGCGTCGGCGCCTGCCGCCTGCGCGTGATCGAGCAGTCCAAGGCCGGCGCCCGCGCGCAGTTCGTCAGCCCCAACGCCGATCTCAGCGAGAAGATCGAAGACAGGCTCTGGTCGATCCACGAGGAGAATACCGAGTTCGTCACCCGCGCCATGGAAGCCGGCACGGCGCTGACCCGGATTTTCGAGCAGGCGGTTGCACGCGGCGAGATCAAGATCGACGACCTCTTCGACACCGATTATGCGGAGATCGCCGGCACCAATCCGCAGCAATACCGCACGAAATATCTGGACTGGGCCGACCGCGCGCTGCCGCCATTCCAGGAAGCCTTTCTCGCCAAGGAGCCGCGCATGGCGTTCTGCGCCATGGTCGACCGCAACGGCTTCCTGCCGGTGCACAACAAGATCTATTCGCATCCGCAGCGGCCGGGCGACACCGCCTGGAACACCGCCAACAGCCGCAACCGGCGGATCTTCAACGATCCGGCGGGGCTCGCCGCCGCCCGCAACCTGCGCTCGTACCTGGTCCAGAGCTATGCCCGCGACATGGGCAATGGCAACACCGTGATGATGCGCGAGATCGACGTCCCGATCCGCGTCCAGGGCCGGCACTGGGGCGGATTCCGCACGGCTTACAAGCTGTAGTGCACGCTCAGGCAAGACGCCGGCCGCGAATCATCCTTTAAGGCTGGAATTGGAATGGGAATGCCGCGGAGAGCCGGCGAACGGCTCTGACTGGAGGACTCTCAAAACATGTCCGTCGCACAATTTGCAGTCCTGGACACCGGCTCCAACCGGACACTTGCCGAACGTCTGATCGACCAGCTCGCCGACCGCATCGGCGGCCTCGGCGTCGAGCTCGCTGACATCGCCGGCAACGTCCAGGAAGTCGCAAACCGCGTCGCGAACCAGTCCGAACGGTTCCATCACCTCCAGGAGACGGCCGAGACGATGGTCTCGGCCAATCACGATATCGCCAATGCCTCACAAGCGGTGCAATCGACCGCATCGGCGGCGGTCGGCGAGATCGCGCAGTCGCGCGTCGCGGTCGACACCGCGGTCAGCCACATCTCCGAGCTCGTCGCGGCCGTGGAGCGGATCGAGGCGCGCCTGAGCGCGGTCGGCTCGGCGTTGGCGCAGGTGGCAAAAGTGTCCGGCTCGATCGAGGCGATCGCCAAGCAGACCAATTTGCTCGCGCTCAATGCCACCATCGAAGCGGCTCGCGCCGGCAATGCCGGCCGCGGTTTTGCGGTGGTGGCAAGCGAAGTCAAGAATCTCGCGGAGGCTACCCGTGCGGCCACGCATCAGATCTCCGACACCGTGCGCGATCTCGACGGCCAGATCGAAGGCCTGATCGGCGAGAGCAGCGACGCCTCGCAACGCGCCAAGACCGCCGGCGAAGGCGCCCAGCAGATCTCCGGCATCATCTCGCGGGTCCAGCAGGGTTTTGCCTCGGTGGAAGCGGAGATCGACAGCGTCACGCGCGCCGCCACCTCCAACCTCGGCCATTGCGACACGGTCATCAGCGAGCTCAACGAGCTCGCCAAGGGCGTCGACCTGTCCTCGCGCGATCTCAAGAACGCCGATCAGCGCGTGACAAGACTGCTCGACACGTCCGAAGCGCTGATCGCAATGATCGCCGACAGCGGTGTGGAGACATCTGATGCGCCGCTGATCCGCGCCGTCGTCGAGACCGCAAAGCGGATCTCGGACGAGTTCGAGGCCGCAATCGAGCGTGGCGAGATCACGCTCGACCAGCTCATGGACGAGAACTACCGGGAAATCCCCGGCACCGATCCCAGGCAATACAAGACCAACTATGTCGACTTCACCGACCGCGTGCTGCCCGCCATCCAGGACCCGATCCAGAAGTCAGATCCCCGCATCGTGTTCTGCGTCGCCTGGGCCAAGGGCGGCTATCTGCCGACCCACAACCCGAACTACCGCCTGCCGCAGGGCAAGGATCCCGTCTGGAACAATGCCAACTGCCGCAACCGCCGCCTGTTCAGCGACCGCGCGGTGAAGAAGGTCGCGGCCAACACAAAACCGTTCCTGCTCCAGACCTATCGCCGCGACATGGGCGGCGGACAGTTCGTGCTGATGAAGGACCTGTCCTCGCCGATCGTGATCCGCGGCAAGCACTGGGGCGCCTTCCGGATGGGTTTTCGGCAGAGCTGACGACCGCCGCGACGCCGCCCTGGCGTCCCTGAATCAAAAATCTGGAAAACAACCCCATGCACAGTAGCCAGGGCGTGGGGAATCAAGGACTTACGCCGGCAGGCCAGGACGCAGTTTGACGCGTCGGGCAAAACAGGCGAATAATACTACTATTCCGAAATCACCCATACGTGCAGACAAACCCCTCACCCGGGTCAGTCTGCATCTGCCAGCGCAGCAGCCCGCTCCCGCAAAGTGGAGCTATCGCGTATGGCATTTTGCACGACCTGAGCGCGCGCCTCGTCCTTCGAGACGACCGCTTCGCGGTCTCCTCAGGATGAGGCTAAGCGGCATCGGTGCTCGTCAAAACGACGGCCGCACACTCGGTCCTCATCCTGAGGGCCCGCCGCAGGCGGGCGTCTCGAAGGATGGCCGCGAGCAAGGACGTGCCACGGCCCGGCTTTTCCAATCGCACGAATTTCGTCATCGCATGAATTTCCGCATTCGCACGATCATCTGCGGCGATCAACGATGCGTGCGACGAAAATGCGTCAAAACATGACGGTTGTCATATCAATTAGCCCAATTCCGTTGCAGTGATCGCCGCACAAATTCGTGAACGTCATGGCCTGACGCGTCGGCAACGCAAATATGCATCGCCGGAAATTCTGGCGCTTCATCGTTTCGCATCAGTATGATTATTGTCGCGCACGAATTCGCCGACGAGATCGCCGCAAGCGATCAAGCGAGCAAGGGGATGCTTATGGCAACAACTCTCACCATCAATGGCGAAACCAAATCGTTCGACGCGCCGCCGGAAATGCCGCTGCTGTGGGTGCTGCGCGACATCCTCGGCATGACCGGCACCAAGTTCGGCTGCGGCATCGCGCAATGCGGCGCCTGCACGGTGCATATCGACGGCAAGGCGGTGCGCTCCTGCGTGCTGCCGGTCAGCGCGGTCGCGAATCGTGCCATCACCACCATCGAGGCCGTCGGCAACACGCCCTCGGGTGCGAAGGTGCAGAAGGCCTGGCTCGATGCCGAAGTGATCCAGTGCGGCTATTGCCAGTCGGGCCAGATCATGGCCGCGGCAGCACTGCTGGCGTCAACACCGCACCCGGATGATTCCGACATCGACGCCGCGATGGCCGGTAACATCTGCCGCTGCGGCACCTATGTCCGCATCCGCGAGGCCATCAAGCAAGCGGCCTCCGGCCGGCAGTCGTGAGGTCCGCCATGAATGCACACAACAACGTCTCCCGCCGCGCGCTTCTGACCGGCGGTCTCGCCACCGGTGTCCTGCTCGCCTTCCATCTGCCGCTGCGCGCCGCCCCCAACGAGCCGGTGCAACGCGATGTGACCGACGGCAAGTTCGCCCCGAATGCCTTCATCCGCATCGACGAGACCGGCCGCACGATCCTGATGATGCCGCAGGTCGAGATGGGCCAGGGCACCTACACCTCGATCTCGGCCGTGATCGCCGAAGAGTTAGATGCCGACTGGAGCAAGGTCGAGGTCCAGCACGCGCCGCCCAACGACAAGCTCTACGGCAATCCGACCTTCGGTCTCCAGGTCACCGGCAATTCCAACTCGATCCGCGCCTGGTGGCTGCCGCTGCGCAAGGCCGGCGCCACCGCCCGCGCGATGCTGGTGCAGGCCGCGGCCAGCCAGTGGGGCGTCGAGCCCGGAAGCTGCACGGCGTCGAAGGGCGAGGTCGCGCATGCCGCAAGCGGCCGCAAGCTCGGCTATGGCGCGCTCGCGCTCACAGCCCAGAGCCAGACGCCGCCGAAGGACGTCGCCATCAAGGATCCCAAGGATTTCGTCCTGATCGGCCAGCCGCTGAAGCGGCTCGATACGCCGGACAAGGTCAACGGCAAGGCTCTCTACGGCATTGACGCGATCCTGCCCGGCATGAAGATCGCCGCGATCGCCAATTGCCCGGTGTTCGGCGGCAAGGTCGGCAAGGTCGACGACAGCGCCGCGACGAAAGTCGCCGGCGTACGCAAGATCGTCGTGCTCGACGACGCCGTCGCCGTGATCGGCGATCACATGTGGGCGGCGAAGAAAGGTCTCGAAGCGCTCAAGATCGAGTGGAACGAGGGATCGAACGCCAATATCTCCACCAAGGACATCTGGGACGATCTGCGCAAGGCCAGCGAGAAGGACGGCGCGGTCGCAAAATCCGACGGCGACATCGCCAAGGCGCTTGCCAGCGGCGACAGGTTCGAGGCGGCCTACGAGTTGCCGTTCCTCGCGCATGCCTCGATGGAGCCGATCAACGCCACCGTCCACGTCAGGCCGGATGCCTGCGAGATCTGGACCGGCACGCAGATCATGACCCGCGTGCAGTCGGAAGCAGCGAAGGCCGCCGGCCTTCCCGTCGACAAGGTGATCGTCAACCAGCATTTGCTCGGCGGCGGTTTCGGCCGCAAGCTCGAGCCGGACATGGTGGTCGCGGCGGTCAAGATCGCCAAGCAGGTCGACTATCCCGTGAAGGTGGTGTGGACCCGCGAAGAGGACATCCAGCACGACGTCTACCGCCCGGTCTATCGCGACCAGATCACGGCATCGCTGGTCGACGGCAAGGTCGCAGGCTGGAAGTACAAGGTCGCGGGCTCCGCTGTGCTGGCACGCTGGCTGCCGCCGGCGTTCCAGAAGGGCATCGACATCGACGCGATCGACGCAGCGGTGGATGCGCCCTACGACTTCGCCAACTTCCATGTCGAATATGTCCGCGCCGAACCACCGGCGGTGCCGACCGGCTTCTGGCGTGGCGTCGGCCCGAACAACAACGTATTCGCGGTCGAATGCGCGATGGACGAGCTCGCGCGCAAGGCCGGCAAGGATCCGATCGAATTCCGGAAGTCCATGCTGACCAAGAATCCGCGCATGCTCGCGGTGCTCAACCAGGTCGCCGAAAGATCCGGCTGGGGCCAGAAGCTGCCGCCGCGCGTCGGCCGCGGCATCTGCGTGCAGCCGTCCTTTGCAAGCTTCATCGCAACCGTGGTGGAAGCCGAGATCGACGACATCGGCGAGATCACGCTGCGCCGCATCACCTCGGTGGTGGATACCGGCATCGCGGTCAACCCCGACACGGTGAAGGCGCAGATCGAGGGCGGGCTGATCTTCGGCCTCACCGCCGCGCTCTATGGCGAGATCACCATCGACAAGGGCCGCGTGCAGCAGTCGAACTTCCACGACTACCGCATGATGCGCATCAACGAGACGCCGAAGATCGAGGTCATCGTGGTCAAGAGCGGCGAGGCGCCCGGCGGCATCGGCGAAGCCGGCGTCAATGCCGGACCGCCGGCGCTGCGCAACGCGATTTACGCCGCAACCGGCGTGGCGCTGCGGCGCCTACCGATCGACCGGAAACTTCTGGCTGCGGGGAAGAAGGCATGAGCGGCAAGATGCGTATCCTCACAAGCCTGGTCGTGATCGCCGTCGTGGTGGCGGCGCTCGGCGTCTGGATCATCCGCGGGCCCGGCCCGCTCGACTTCGCCGGCGGCACCAAAGTGGCGCTGGCGGATTATCGCGCAGGCAAGCCGACCGGCGTACCGGCAAAGCTCGAGAAGGCAAGCCTGGTCGAGCGCGGCGAGTATCTCGCGAAGGCGGCCGACTGCATGGTCTGTCACACCAAGCCCGGCGAGAAGGAATATTCCGGCGGGCTCGGCTTCAAGCTGCCGTTCGGCACGCTCTATTCGACTAACATCACGCCGGACAAGGACACCGGCATCGGCAATTACAGCGACCAGGATTTCCTCAACGCGGTCCAGCGCGGCACGCGTCATGACGGCGCGCGGCTCTATCCGGCCATGCCCTACACGTCCTACACCTATATGACGGACGAGGACGTGCTGGCGGTGAAGGCGTATCTGTTCAGCCTGCCGGCGGTGCGCGCGAAAGCGCCCGACAATACGCTGTCGTTCCCGTTCAACCAGCGCTGGGCGATGATCTTCTGGTCGGCCGTGTTCAATCCGGACACGCGCTTTACGCCGGATACCTCGAAGAGCCCGGAGTGGAACAGAGGTGCGTATCTCGCCGAAGCGCTGGCGCATTGCGGCGAGTGCCACACGCCGCGCAATCTCGGCTTTGCGCTCGACAACCGCAAGAAGTTCGGCGGCGCGATCACGGCGGGCTGGCGCGCTTTCAACATCTCCTCCGACAAGGCCACCGGCCTCGGCAATTGGCGCGACGAGGACCTGATCTCGTATCTCTCGCTCGGCCACGCGCCGGGCCACGGCTCGGCCTCGGGTCCGATGGGCGAGGCGGTCGATCGCAGCTTCAGCAAGTTCGCTCCCGAAGACATCCGCGCGATCGTCGCCTATCTGCGCAGCGTGCCGCCGGTGGCCTCGCCCGACCTGCCTGCCACCACGGCTCCGGTCGCGCCCGCCTCGCACAAGGACGGCGTCACGGCCGACGCACGCGGCAAGAAGGTGTTCGCCAGCGCCTGCGCCAGCTGCCACGGCTGGAGCGGCGAGAGCCCGGTCTCGCCGATGGCGACGCTGACCGGCACCTGGGCCGTCAACGACCCCGCCGCCACCAACGTCGCGCAGATCGTGCTGTCAGGCACCAAGCGGCATACGCCGGATGGCGCGCTCTCGATGCCGGCGTTCGGCGATGCGTATAGCGACGACGAGATCGCGGCGGTGGCGAATTACGTCACGGCACGATTCGGCACCAAGGGCTCGAAGCTGACGGCGAAGGATGTCGCTGAGCTGCGGGAGCAGACGGCGGAGTAATGCTCTGGCGAGATTGATGCGCGAGCGCGCGCGTCAATCTCCGCTGTCGTCCCGGACAAGCGAAGCGCAGATCCGGGACCCATACCCACAGGGCGGGATTTGGCGAAGATTGGGTGTGGGAGCTGTGCCCCACACTACTCCCTGGGGTTATGGGTCCCCGCCCCCGTGCGCAATTGCGCACTAGGCGGGGACGACGGCGAGTGTGTGGCAACGCTTTCAGCCCAACCAAAACTTCGGCGTGGGCTTCCCTGCCCCACGCCAATGCGTATCGTCACGTAATCGCAATCGGGCAGCCGTTGCTGCCCGTTGCGCCCTTGATGGGGGCCGGGGTGAAGGAATAGACGAACTGGTATTTCTTGTCGGCGATCAGATCGTCGAAGATCAGGTTCTCGTGGTTGTGGATGCCGTGCTTGGTCTGCAGCTCGGCGTGAACCACGAAGGCGAGCGACTTGTCGGGATTGGGCACCACCTCGACCGCCCAGGTGTCTGCGCCGGTCAGCGCAAGATCCTTTTCGACCACCCACTTCGCAGCGTCGAGGCCGATGCCCGGCTCGCCGCTGTTGAAGCGATCGTTGTTCTTCATCCACAGCGAGCCCCAGCCGGTGTGGAACATGATCGCGTCGCCAGGTTTGATGTCGCTCTCGGGGATATTCTGCTTCGCCAGCGCCGCCTTGATGTCAGCCGAGGTGATCTCCTGCCCCGCATCCATCATGCCGCCCTTGAGCGCGACCATGTCGATCAGATGCGCGCGGGTGAAGATCGGCTTGAGCTTCTCGACGCCAAGCTTCTTGAGCCCGTATGCGTCGCTAATTTCTGCGGCTGTGAAGCCATTGTAGAATCGCATCTCGCTCTTGTCGCCGTCCTTGCCCATCTGGATGCCGATATGGCCGAGGCCGTCGAACTGCGTACCGGTCTGGCCGATCTCGGTGGCCAGGAATTCGTCGTGATAGACCATCTTATTGTCACCGAACGGGCCGCCGGTCGGGCTGCCGGGAATGCGCAGTGCGAATACACGCGCACCAAACAGCGGCATGGCGGCTTCGTAGACGCGGCCGATCTTGTAGATCTTGCCGTCCTTGATCCATTTCGCCGCGTCGAGGACCTTCGCCGGGGTCATGTGGTTGGATGCGCCGGACTCGTCATCCTTACCCCATTTCGATGGCCACCAGGGCTTGTCGGTGCCCTTGGGCATGGAGGTTGCAGTCTGCGCCTGGGCCTCGCTGATCGGCGCAAGCGAGAACTTGCCGTGCATCGAGCCGGCGAGCGCGGCTCCAGCAACGCCGGCGATGCCCGCGGTGCGGAGCAAGGTCCGGCGATCCGTCGTGGAGCCGCCGCCGTCTTGATCTACGTCATTGATCTCGTTAGACATTGCACCCTCCCAGGTTGTGGTCAGAACAAACTCTGACTCTGAAATTGTTTCTGCTAGCCTCCTCCTCCGCTACGCTGTTGTCCAGCGACAAAAATAAGACGGTCGACGCGAGACTTCCCATGAGCCTGTTCGAAAGCGATAAATCCGCGCAGCGACTTCCGGTCTCGCTGATCACCGGCTTTCTCGGCAGCGGCAAGACCACGCTGCTCAATCGCCTGCTGCGCCACGACGACATGAAGGACAGCGCCGTCATCATCAACGAATACGGCGAAGTCAGCCTCGACCATCTCCTGGTCGAACGCGTCGATGGCGAAGTCGCCGTGCTTGCGAGCGGATGCATCTGCTGCACCATCCGCAGCGACCTGGAGCAGACGCTGCGAGACCTTCTGGTGAAGCGGGACCGTGGCGAGATTCCGCCGTTCCGCCGCATCCTTGTCGAGACCACCGGGCTCGCAGATCCCGCACCGATCGTGCAGCTTCTGCTCAACAATCCGCTCGTCTCGCACTTCCTGCGGCTCGACACGGTCGTGACCACGGTCGACGCAGTCAACGCACCGCATCAGCTCGATCGTCAATATGAAGCGGTGAAGCAGGTCGCATTGGCCGATCGGCTGCTGATCACCAAACAAGATCTGGCCGAGGATATCGTGACGTTGGAGTTACGCCTCCGGCGGCTCAATCCCGGCGCTCGAATTGAAGCCGTTGATCACGGCAGGATCGATCCGGCAAACCTGTTCGGCGCGGGCCTGATCGATCCGGAGAAGAAAAGGATCGACGTCGCGCGCTGGCTCAATGAGCACGCCTTCACCGCACCGCACGCGCATGCCAGCCATGCGCATCACGATCATCACGCGCACCACGATCATGACCGTGACCATCATGACCACGACGCGTCGATCGCGAGCTTCATGCTGGCGTTCGACGAGCCGCTCGACTGGATGGCCGTGACGCGCTGGCTTGCGCATTTACGCAACGCGCGCGGCCAGGATCTGCTGCGGGTGAAGGGGATCCTCAATCTCCGTGACGAACCGGCGCCGATCGTGATCCATGGCGTGCATCACGTCTTCCATCCGCCGGTCGCGCTCAGCGGCTGGCCCGACAGCGATCGCCGCTCGCGCATCGTGTTCATCACACGCGGGATCTTGCGCGCGGAAGTGCTTGAGCTCTGGCAGGCCGTTCGCGCCGCGGCGTGAGGCGATTGATGCGCAGCTGCGCGCGTCAATTTCAACTGTCGTCCCGGACAAGCGAAGCGCAGATCCGGGACCCATACCCACAGGAAGCAGTTTTGCGAAGACTCGGAGTGGCCAGTCTAGCACCACAACTACTCCCTGGGGTTATGGGTCCCCGCGCCCCGTGCGCAATTGCGCACTAGGCGGGGACGGCACCGAGGGTGTGGCGGCGTACTTCAGCTCAACCAGAATTTCGGCGTCGCTGGCTCCAGCCGGCCGCCGACGCGCACCGGCGCAATCTTTAGCGCAAGGCCCGTGGCATCATCCGTCTCGACCGCAACGCCGCTCAGCGTTGCAACACCAGCCGCCGGCTCGAACCGGCCGGAGGGAATCCCCGACGTGAAGCGCCGCAGCGGTTCTTCCTTCTGCATGCCGATGATGGAATCGTAATCGCCGGTCATGCCGGCGTCGGTCATGTAGGCCGTGCCGCCCGACAGGATCTGGTGGTCGGCGGTCGGCACATGGGTGTGGGTGCCGACGACGAGGCTGGCGCGGCCGTCGCAGAAGAAGCCGATACCCTGCTTCTCGCTGGTCGCCTCGCAATGGAAGTCGACGACGATGGCGTCGGCGGCAACGCCGAGCGGACAGGCACCAAGCTCGCGCTCGAGCGCGGCAAAGGGATCGTCGAACGGGGTCATGAAGACGCGGCCGAGCGCATTGACGACGAGCGCGTGCTTGCCGTTCTTGGTCTCCACCAGCGCGGCGCCGCGGCCGGGCGTGCCGCGCGGGTAGTTCGTCGGCCGCACCAGGCGTTCGGCGCGCTCGATGAACACCAGGGCTTCACGCTGGTCCCAGGAGTGATTGCCGAGCGTCACCGCGTCGGCCCCGGCATCGAGAAACTCCTGATAGATCGCTTCCGTGATGCCGAAGCCACCGGCGGAATTCTCGCCGTTGACGACGACGAAATCGAGCGACCAGTCCTTGACCATGCCGGGAAGATATTCGGCGATGGCGTTGCGGCCGCTACGGCCGACGACATCACCCACGAAGAGAATGCGCAACTTCAGAACTCCGGAAATCGAACACGTCCGATTCCGTTAGCACATAATCCAGCGCGACGTCGTGCGATAGTGCCGGAACCGCCTTGATCTCCTGGGCTGCAAAAGCAAGCCCGATGCCGACGATCTGCTTGGTCTTGCGCAGATGCGCGAAGGTGTGGTCGTAGTGCCCCGCGCCATAGCCGATGCGATGGCCGAGACGGTCGAAGGCCGCGAGCGGCGTCAGCATGATGTCGGGGATGACTTCGGCCGCGGCCGGCGACGGCTCGGGAATGCCGAGCGGGCCGAGCATCAGGCGGTCGTTCGGATGGAAGATACGGAAGATCAGCGACTGACCGCGGGCGGTGACGCAGGGCAGCGCGAGCCTTGCGCCCGCCTCGGCGAGTGCCTTCATCAGCGGCAGCGGATCGATCTCGCTGCGGATCGGGGAATAGCCGGAGACGATGCTGCCGGGCAGGAGCGGGAACGGCAGCCCGCGCTTGGCGAGCTTTGCGGCGGCGGCGATGCGCTTCTTCTCGCTCAGCGCATCGCGCGCCGCGAGGGCTTTGGCACGGAGTTCGGCTTTCGAATTGGACATGCGCTTGGGTCCCCCACGTCATCACCCGCGAAAGCGGGTGATCCAGTATTCCAGAGGCGGTGGTGATTCACACAAAGGGCGCGGCGTACTGGATGCCCCGGTCAAGCCGGGGCATGACACCTGTTGAACTGGCCGCAGTCGTTTCGACAAGCACAAACCAAGCAACAAAAGTGCGAAGCCGCGGACGCCGTTGAAGCACTCGATCCCGGAGTTCCCTACGAAAGTAGGTGGGCACCATATGTCCGAGCCCACGGGCCCGGCCAGGGACAGTTCCCTAAAGGATCGATAAGGCCCCGGGGATATATGGCTCCTGACGTACGTCGCAGCCTCGCCCGCGCAATGTAACAACGATACTGACGAACCGCCATAGCGATCCTTCGTGGCCGCCTGAACGTGGTGAAAGAACTCGGCCTGCATGGTTCGAGACGCCCGGGCGTCTCGAAGGGTGGGCCCCAAGCACGCCGACCGATCAGCCGATCGCGATGCCGTTGCCCACCGTCCGGTTCAGGACCTGGGTCGACTTCTCGATGCGCTCGGCGGCGGCGTTCAGCGCATTCACCACGGCGGTCTGGGTCATCCGGGCGCGCTCGACGGCGGCATTGCGGAAATCCCGCAATTCCGTCAGCTCCTGCTCCATGGTGCGGACGCGGTTGCCGACGTCGACCAGTTCGTCGCAGACGGTCAGCGCGGCCATCACCGTGAGGCGCGCATCGCCGATCTCGCCGAATTTTCCGCGCAGCGATTGAATCCGCGTCTCCAGGCTTTCGGCGAGCTTGAGCAGCCGCACCTCCTGGCCCTCCTCGCAGGCCATGCGGTATTGCCGGCCGTTGATGGTGACGTTGATGTGGCTCATCCGTCCTCTCCGGTATCGAGCACCGAGCGTATCGTGACGATGGCGGAATCCAGCCGATCGGAGATTTCGCGATTGGTGCGCTCGAGCTTGCGCGCCTTCACCAGCGCGCCGTCGAGCTCATCGGCAAGCCGCGAGCGATCCGCGCCCAATGCCTGGATTCGCGCTGCGAGCTCGTTCTCGTCGCGATCGGCATCGCGCCGCCGCTCCACCGCGCTTTCGAGCGCGTCGAGCGCCGCCATGAGTCTGCGGGTCGCGATCTCGATCTCGACGGCCGAGGACTCCGTCATGGCAGAGCTGTTTGAAACGCGATCGTTCATGCAGTCAGCGGCGGAACCTGTGGCCGTTACCTTGGGACTTGCCGTCCGGCAAAAGACTCGGTTCGGCAAGTGGTTAGAAGCAGAAATTTACGTGGCAAGCTAGCGGAGCGCAACGCCGCCGCGAAACTATGCACTGCTAAGCAACTTTTACGGCCAAACCGACGTTTGATTGCCTTGGACTCCCGGAACCGAGGTGCTATCCCAGCCCAACCTTCCGTGGCCGCCAGGCTCCCCCCACGCGGCCCGCACCACCGCCAAGCGCCTCATTTCAGACGGATTTCAGACATGACGCAAGTCGACCACAACCGCATGGCCAACGCGATCCGTGGCCTCTCGATGGACGCTGTCGAGAAGGCGAAATCGGGCCATCCCGGCCTGCCGATGGGCGCCGCCGATGTCGCCACCGTGCTGTTCACGCAATTCCTGAAATTCGACGCCGCAGTAACCGACTGGCCCGACCGCGACCGCTTCGTGCTCTCAGCCGGCCACGGTTCGATGCTGCTCTATTCGCTGCTGTATCTGACCGGCAATGCCGGCATGACGCTGGATCAGCTCAAGCAGTTCCGCCAGCTCGGCGGCTTGACCCCG
This sequence comes from Bradyrhizobium sp. Mp27, assembly GCF_029953005.1. NCBI lineage: Bacteria > Pseudomonadati > Pseudomonadota > Alphaproteobacteria > Hyphomicrobiales > Nitrobacteraceae > Bradyrhizobium > Bradyrhizobium sp. Mp27. The sequence continues at coordinate 23,919 of NZ_JASAUS010000008.1, forward strand.
GGCCATCCCGAGAACTTCCACACCAAGGGCATCGAGACCACCACCGGTCCGCTCGGCCAGGGCATCTCGACCGCGGTCGGCATGGCGCTCGCCGAGAAGATGCTGGCCGCCGAGTTCGGCAAGAAGATCGTCGACCACCACACCTACGTGCTCGCCTCCGACGGCGACCTGATGGAAGGCGTGTCGCAGGAAGCGATCGCGATGGCCGGGCACTGGAAGCTCGGCAAGCTGATCGTGCTCTACGACGACAACGGCATCTCGATCGACGGGCCGACTTCGATCTCCGATTCCGTCGACCAGGTGAAGCGCTTCAAGTCCGCGGGCTGGGCCGCCGAAAAGATCGACGGCCATGACCAGGCCGCCATCGCCGCTGCGATCACCCGCGCGCAAAAATCCAACAAGCCGACGCTGATCGCCTGCCGCACCACCATCGGCTTCGGCGCGCCGCACAAGGCCGGCACCGCGAAGGCGCATGGCGAGGCGCTCGGCTCCGACGAGCTCAAGGCCGCCAAGGAAAATCTCGGCATCGCGCTCGAGCCGTTCTCGGTGCCGGATGACGTGCTGAAGGCCTGGCGCGCGGCCGGCAGCCGCGGCGCGGCGGCACGGCAGGAATGGGAAGCACGGCTCGGTGAGCTCGGCAGCCGCAAGCGCGCCGAGTTCGAGCGCCGTTTGCGTCACGAGCGTCCGGCCTCGCTCGCGAAGGCCGTGCGCGCGTACAAGAAGGAGCTGCTGGAAAAGCCGATGACCGCGGCGACCCGCAAATCCTCGGAAGCGGTGATCGAAGTCATTGCCGGCGCGATGCCGATGGAATTCCTCGCCGGCTCGGCCGACCTCACCGGCTCCAACAACAACAAGGCGAAGTCGGCGACCGCCTTCTCCGCCAAGACGCCAAAAGGCCGCTTCATCCATTACGGCATCCGCGAGCACGGCATGGCGGCTGCGATGAACGGCATCTTCCTGCACGGCGGCTTCGCGCCGAACGGTGCGACCTTCCTGGTGTTCACCGACTACGCGCGTCCCGCGATGCGCCTTGCCGCGTTGATGGGCGCCGGCGTCGTCTACGTGATGACGCACGACTCCATCGGCCTCGGCGAAGACGGCCCGACCCATCAGCCGGTCGAGCATCTCGCCGCACTTCGCGCCATTCCGAACATGCGCGTGTTCCGCCCCGCTGACTCCATCGAGGTCGCCGAGTGCTGGGAGCTTGCGCTCAATCGTATCGACGGTCCGACCGTGCTGGCGCTGACGCGTCAGAACCTGCCGCAGCTCCGCACCAATGCGCCGAACGACATTCCCTGCGCGGCCGGCGCCTACGAGCTGGTCGCCGCCCAGGGCGAAGCCAAGGCAACGCTGTTCGCTTCCGGCTCCGAGGTGGAGATCGCGGTCGCGGCCCAGAAGCAGCTCGCCGAGCGCGGCATCGCGTCACGGGTGGTCTCGGTGCCCTCGCTCGAGCTTTTGTTAGCGCAACCAGAAGCCAAGCGTGCCCAGATCATCGGCAACGCGCCGGTGAAGGTCGCGATCGAGGCCGCAGTACGCTGGGGTTGGGATGCCGTGATCGGCCAGGATGGCGATTTTATCGGCATGCATTCGTTCGGCGCGAGCGCGCCGGCGAAGGATCTTTACAAGCATTTCGGCATTACCGCCGAGGCTGCGGTTAACGCTGTGCTGAAGCGCGTTAGCTGAGAGTTGAGCTTGCCAAAAAAAAGGACTACGTAGTCTCTCATATGATCAAGCATCGCCCGGCCGAACCGGGCGTCCGCCCTAAAAAACCCTCGCAGGCGCGCTAAGCGCGTTGTGCGGGATGATCGGGGTTATCGAACACGTCATTGAACGGTCATAAGGAGATGAAACATGGCAGTCCGCGTCGGAATTAACGGTTTTGGCCGCATCGGCCGCAACATCCTGCGGGCTATTGCCGAGTCCGGCCGCAAGGACATCGAGGTCGTCGGCATCAACGACCTCGGCCCGGTCGAGACCAACGCGCACCTCCTTCGCTTCGACAGCGTCCATGGCCGCTTCCCCGGCACCGTGACCGTCGATGGCGACTCCATCAACCTCGGCGGTGGCAAGATCAAGGTGACCGCCGAGCGCGATCCCTCGAAGCTGCCCTGGAAGGATCTCGGCGTCGACATCGCGATGGAATGCACCGGCATCTTCACCGCGAAGGACAAGGCGTCCGCGCATCTCACCGCCGGCGCCAAGCGCGTTCTCGTTTCCGCGCCCGCCGACGGCGCCGACGCCACCATCGTCTACGGCGTCAACCACGACACGCTGACCAAGGATCACCTGGTCGTCTCCAACGGCTCCTGCACCACCAACTGCCTCGCGCCGGTCGCCAAGGTGCTGAACGACTTGGTCGGCATCGAGACCGGCTTCATGACCACGATCCACGCCTACACCGGCGACCAGCCGACGCTGGACACGCTGCACAAGGATCTCTATCGCGGCCGTGCGGCGGCGATGTCGATGATCCCGACCTCGACCGGCGCGGCGAAGGCAATCGGCCTCGTGCTCCCGGAACTCAAGGGCAAGCTCGACGGCGTCTCGATCCGCGTGCCGTCCCCGAACGTCTCGGTCATCGACCTCAAGATCGTCGCCAAGCGCGCCACCGATGCCAAGGAAATCAACGCGGCGATGAAGCGCGCCTCCGAGCAGCAGCTCAAGGGCATCCTCGGCTACACCAACGCGCCGAACGTCTCGATCGACTTCAACCACGATCCGCACTCCTCGACCTTCCACGAGGACCAGACCAAGGTGCAGAACGGCACGCTGGTGCGCGTGATGTCCTGGTACGACAACGAGTGGGGCTTCTCGAACCGCATGGCAGACACTGCCGTCGCGTTCGCGAAGGTGATCTAACGCCGCTCTCGTGTCCCGGAGGCGATGCAGCGTGAAACGCTGCGTCGCAGATCCGGGACCCATGTCCCTCCAGCGTAGGTCCCGGTTCTGCACGGCGGCACTCCGCGCCGCTATGCGCCCGGGACAAGAGAGTGTCCGATGACCAACAAATTCCGCACCCTCGACGACGTCGATGTGAAGGGCAAGCGCGTGCTGCTGCGCGTCGATCTCAACGTGCCCATGGACAACGGGCGCGTCAGCGACGCGACCCGGCTCGAGCGCGTCGCACCGACCATCACCGAAATCTCGGACAAGGGCGGCAAGGTCATCTTGCTCGCGCATTTCGGCCGGCCGAAGGGACGCGACCCCAAGGAGTCGCTCAAGCCGGTCGCTGAAGCGCTGTCGAAAGTCGTGAACAGGCCCGTCGCCTTCGCCGACGACTGCGTCGGCGAGCCCGCGGCCACGGCCGTGGCGGCGTTGAGGGATGGCGACATCCTGTGCCTGGAAAATACCCGCTTCCACAAGGAAGAGGAAAAGAACGATCCCGCCTTCGTCGCGGAATTGGCAAAACTCGGCGACATCTGGGTCAATGACGCCTTCTCGGCCGCGCACCGCGCCCATGCCACGACCGAAGGCCTCGGCCACAAGCTGCCGGCCTATGCCGGCCGCACCATGCAGGCTGAGCTCGTCGCGCTGGAGAAGGCGCTGGGTTCGCCGACCAAGCCCGTCATCGCGATCATCGGCGGCGCCAAGGTCTCGACCAAGATCGATCTGCTCGAAAACCTCGTGACCAAGGTCGACGCGCTCGTGATCGGCGGCGGCATGGCCAACACCTTCCTGCACGCCCAGGGCGTCGCGGTCGGCAAGTCGCTGGCCGAGAAGGATCTCGCCGCGACTGCGATCCGCATCATGGAGAAGGCGGAAGCCGCCAATTGCGCGATCATCCTGCCGGTCGACGCCACCGTCGCCTATCACTTCGCCGCGAACGCGCCCTCGCATGCCTACGGGCTCGATGCGATCCCGGCCGATGGCATGATCCTCGACGTTGGCCCGCAGTCGATCGCGCGTGTCCATGCCGCGATCGACGACGCCGCCACGCTGGTCTGGAACGGACCGCTCGGCGCCTTCGAGATGCAGCCGTTCGACCGCGGAACCGTGTCGGCCGCCAAGCATGCCGCCGAGCGCACCAAGGCCAAGAAGCTGATCTCGATCGCGGGCGGCGGCGACACCGTTGCGGCCCTCAACCAGGCCCATGTGGCCGGTCAATTCACCTATGTCTCGACCGCCGGTGGCGCATTTCTTGAATGGATGGAAGGCAAGCCCCTTCCCGGCGTCGAAGTTCTGCGCACCAAGTAATCAGTCGGCCTTTTAAGTCGGCCTTGCAGGCCCAAACCGGAGAAAAAGACAGATGGCTCGGATCACGTTACGTCAATTGCTCGACCATGCAGCGGAGAACGATTACGGCGTACCGGCCTTCAACATCAACAACATGGAGCAGGCGCTGGCGATCATGGACGCGGCCAACACGGTCGACGCGCCCGTCATCATCCAGGCCTCGCGCGGTGCGCGCTCCTATGCCAACGACATCATGCTCAAGCACATGATGGACGCGGTGACCGAGATCTATCCGCACATCCCGGTCTGCGTGCATCTCGACCACGGCAACGAGGCTGCGACCTGCATGACCGCGATCCAGGCCGGCTTCACCTCCGTCATGATGGACGGCTCGCTCAAGGCCGACGGCAAGAGCCCGGCCGACTGGACCTACAATGTCGGCGTCACCAAGACTGTGACCGACATGGCCCATCTCGGCGGCATCTCGGTCGAGGGTGAGCTCGGCGTGCTCGGCTCGCTCGAGACCGGCATGGGCGACAAGGAAGACGGCCACGGCGCCGAAGGCAAGCTGAGCCACGACCAGCTCCTGACCAATCCGGACGAGGCCGTGAAGTTCGTCCAGGAGACCAAGGTGGACGCGCTCGCGATCGCGATGGGCACCTCGCATGGTGCCTACAAGTTCACCCGCAAGCCCGACGGCGACATCCTCGCCATGAAGGTGATCGAGGAGATCCACCGCAAGCTGCCGAACACGCATCTGGTGATGCACGGCTCCTCGTCGGTGCCGCAGGACCTCCAGGACATCATCAACGAGTTCGGCGGCAAGATGAAGCCGACCTGGGGCGTGCCGGTCGCCGAGATCCAGCGCGGCATCAAGAACGGCGTGCGCAAGATCAACATCGACACCGACAACCGCATGGCCATGACCGGCCAGATCCGCAAGGTGTTCAAGGAGCACCCGGAAGAGTTCGACCCGCGCAAGTACCTGAAGCCCGCCATGGAAGCGATGACCAAGCTGTGCAAGCAGCGGCTCCAGGAGTTCAATACCGCAGGCCAGGCCGCCAAGTTCAAGAAGGTCCTGACCCCCGCCGAGATGGCCAAGCGCTACGCCAAGGGCGAGCTGGACCCGAAGGTGGCGTAAGGCCTTCAGCCACATCCTCCCGTCATTCCGGGACACGCGAAGCGTGGGCCCGGAATCCATAACCACAGCCTGGGGTTATGGATTCCGGGCCTGCGCCTTTCGGCGCATCCCGGAATGACAGAGGGCCCCCTTTTACCCTGCGACGAACGTTAACTCGGCAATTGCCCGAGAACGGTCTATTTTCACAGGCAAGGGCAGAATCGTTTTGGGAGGACCTCTCGATGAATCTGACTGAGCTCAACAGGATCGCGACCGCCATGGTCGCGCCCGGCAAGGGCATCCTTGCCGCCGACGAATCCTCCGGCACCATCAAGAAGCGCTTTGACGCGATCGGGGTGGAATCGACGGAAGGCAATCGCCGCGACTATCGCGAGATGCTGTTCCGCTCCAGGGAGGCCATGAGCCAGTGCATCTCCGGCGTGATCCTCTATGACGAGACGATCTGGCAGGATGCGAAGGACGGCACGCCGCTGGTCAAGCTGATCGAGCAGAGCGGCGCCATTCCCGGCATCAAGGTCGACGAGGGCACGCAAGCCCTGCCGATGTGCCCGGGCGAGCTCGTCACCGTCGGGCTCGACAAGCTCGCCGAACGCCTGAAGAAATATTACGAGCGCGGCGCGCGCTTCGCCAAATGGCGCGCCGTGATCGATATCGGCAGCGGCATTCCCTCGATGACCGCGATCGGCGTCAACGCCCATGCGCTGGCCCGCTACGCAGCGCTGTGCCAGGCCGCGCAGATCGTGCCGATCGTCGAGCCTGAGGTGCTGATGGACGGCGATCACGACATCGACCGCTGCTATGAAGTGACGACCCGCGTGCTCAACAAGACCTTCCAGGAATTGCGCGTGCAGCGCGTCGCGCTCGAAGGCATGGTGCTGAAGCCGAACATGGCGATCTCTGGCAAGAAATGCGCGAAGCAGGCTCCCGTCGAGGAAGTTGCGGAGAAGACGATTCGGCTGCTGAAGGCCTGCGTGCCCGCGGCCGTGCCCGGCATCGCCTTCCTCTCCGGCGGCCAGTCGGACGAAGAGGCGACTGCGCATCTCAATGCCATGCACAAGCTCGGTCCGCTGCCCTGGGGCCTGACCTTCTCCTACGGCCGCGCGCTGCAGGCCGCGCCGCAGAAGGCCTGGTCCGGCAAGGCCGAGAATGTCGCAGCCGGCCAAAGTGCATTCAGCCACCGCGCCCGGATGAATGGTCTGGCGTCCAAGGGCGAATGGCAAAGCAGCCTGGAAAAGAAAGCAGCCTAGATCTTGTCGAACAAATCGCCTCCGCCGCGCCCGGCGCCGCGTCTCTATCTCGCGACGCCTGCCGTCGATGATCCCGCTGCGCTCGTCGCCGAGCTGCCGGGCCTGCTCGCTGCCGCCGACGTCGCGGCCGTGCTGCTGCGGCTGGAGGAGACCGACCAGCGCACCATGATCACGCGCATCAAGGCGCTGGCCCCGCCGGTCCAGAAGGCGGGCGCCGCGCTGCTCGTTGAAGGTCATGCCGAACTGGTCGCACGTGGCGGCGCCGACGGCGCGCACCTCCCCGGCATCGCCGCGCTGAAAGAGGCGCTGCCATCGCTCAAGCCCGATCGCATCGCCGGCGTCGGCGGGCTGACGACGCGGCACCATTCCATGGATGCGGGCGAGATGGGCGCCGACTACGTGCTGTTCGGCGAGCCTGACGCGAAGGGCCAGCGACCGTCGTCCGAGGCGATCGCCGAGCGCCTGGGCTGGTGGGCCGAGCTGTTCGAGCCGCCCTGCGTCGGCTTTGCCACCTCGCTCGAAGAGGCGCACGACTTCGCCGCCATCGGCGCCGATTTCGTGCTGGTCGGCGATTTCGTCTGGTCCGATCCGCGCGGTCCCAAGGCTGCGCTGATCGAGGTCGACGCTGCGATCAAGAAGGCCCATGCGGCTGCGCTTGCGGGTCAGGAGCACGGCTAGCGCCCGACATGAAGCTCCCGCGCATCACCATCCTGGCCACGCTGCTGCTGACGGCGCCCGCGGCCGCGCAACTCCAGATCACGCCGCCGGTGGCAACGCCGGGCGCCGTGCCTGAGAAACAGAAGCCCAAGCCGGCTCCGGCCGCCAAGAAGGAGGCCGCGCCGGCGCCAAAACCTTCGGCCTCGCCCAAGCCGGCCGCCTCGCCCAAGCCGGCGCTGCCCGCAACCGTGATCCCCGCACCGGCCGCCGACAATCCCAATGTCGATCTGGTGTTCGGCGCCTATCAGCGCGGCCAGTACAAGACGGCGTTCGATCTCGCCACCGCCCGCGCACAAGCGGGCGATCCCAAGGCGATGACCATGCTCGGCGAGCTCTATTCCAACGCCATGGGCATCCGCCGCGACTACGCCAAGGCGCTGGAATGGTACAAGCGCGCCGCCGATGCCGGTGACCGCGAGGCGATGTTCGCGCTCGCCATGCTGCGAATTTCCGGCCGCGGCGGTTCGGTCGACAAGAGCGAGGCGGTGAAGCTGATGGCTTCCGCCGCCAAGCTCGGCGAGCCCAAGGCGGCCTATAACCTCGCGCTGCTCTACCTCGACGGCCAGACCCTGCCGCAGGACGTCAAGCGGTCCGCCGAGTTGCTGCGTCAGGCCGCCGATGCCGGCCTGCCCGAGGCGCAATACGCGCTGGCGACCTTCTACAAGGAAGGCACCGGCGTGCCGAAGGACCCGGAACGCTCGGTGCGGCTGCTCCAGGCCGCCTCCCTGGCGGACAATGTCGATGCCGAAGTCGAATATGCCATCGCCATGTTCAACGGCACCGGCACGCCGAAGAACCAGCCGGCTGCCGTCGCGTTGCTCCGCAAGGCCTCCCGCCAGGGCAGCGCGATCGCGCAGAACCGCCTGGCCTGGGTGCTGATCAACGGCTTGGGCACGTCCGTGGACAAGGTCGAGGGCTTCAAATGGCACCTGGTGGCGAAAACCGCCGGCAAGGGCGATCCGGAGCTCGACAAGCAATTGTCCGACCTGCCGGCCGAGGACCGGGGCAAGGCCGAGGCCGCCGCCAGAAAATGGCTCGGGACCAAATGACTTGACCTTGGGGCCCTCGCAGGGCACCCAATCCTTCAAACAGGCGCGATTTCGCGCCATTTCCCCCGATCAAGACCAGAGCACATGCTGTATTCCGCCACTATCAACGTCATGGTCAAGGCCGCACGCCGCGCCGGCCGCAGCCTCAAGCGCGATCTCGGCGAGATCGAGCATCTCCAGGTCTCGCTGAAGGGGCCGGCCAATTTCGTCTCGCTGGCCGACAAGCGCGCCGAGGAGATCCTCTATCAGGACCTCGCCAAGGCCCGCCCCGGCTACGGCTTCATCGGCGAGGAAGGCGGCACCCGCGAAGGCAGCGACAAGAGCCACACCTGGATCGTCGACCCGCTCGACGGCACCACCAACTTCCTGCACGGCATCCCGCAATTTGCGATCTCGATCGGCCTCGTGCGCGAGGGCACGATCATTGCGGGCGTGATCTACAACCCCGCCAATGACGAGCTCTACATCGCCGAGCGCGGCAAGGGCGCCTTCCTCAACGACCAGCGCCTGCGCGTGGCCGGCCGCCGCCAGCTCAACGAATGCGTCGTGGCCTGCGGCCTGCCGCATATCGGCCGCGGCGACCACGAGGAATTCCGCCGCGAGATGACCGCGATCCAGGACCGCGTTGCGGGCCTGCGCCGTTTCGGCGCCGCCTCGCTCGACCTGGCCTTCGTCGCCGCGGGCCGCCTCGACGGCTACTGGGAGCGCAATCTGCAATCCTGGGACATCGCCGCCGGCATGATCATGGTGCGCGAGGCCGGTGGCACGGTGAGCGATATCGCAACGCCGGGCGATGCGCTGGTCACCGGGCATGTCGTGTGCGGCAACGAGTTCGTGCACGGGGAGCTGGTGAAGATTTTGCGGAAGTAGGCGTCCGACGGCTCGACCTGCAGCGACTAAGAGTCGTCTTCGTCGGATTCCTCGTCCCGATATTCACCGCTAACGGTCAGGCCCTCGATGGTCGTGGCGCCTTTCGGCTTGATCACCCGGCGGAGCGGGACCGAACTTTCGCTTCGCAATGCCTCCATCAACTGCTCCGAGTGGGTGACAATCCAGATGTCCGCGCGGCGTGACGCCTTGGCGATCAGCCGCGCCAATGGCGCGAGCAGCGACGGATGCAAGCTGGTCTCCGGTTCGTTCAGCGCGATGAAGGGCGGCAGCCGATAGCCCATGAACACCGCGAGCAGGCAGATGTATTTCAGCGTCCCATCGGACAATTCGTGGGCCTTGAACGGCCGCGGCATATCCGCCAGTTGCAAATCAAATTCGCACAAACCGCCTTCTTCCCATGCGCGGAGCTCAGCGCCCGGGAATGCATCCTGGATCGCGTCCTGCAAGTCGGTGGCATCTTGCCGAATGAAATAGAGCGTCGCCAAGGCGGCGGCCAAATCGCTTCCGTCGGCACTGAGCGAGGGCGTCGTAATCGCCAGGCAAGGCTTTCGTATCGGTGATGCCGGATCGGTGCGAAAGTCGTGATAGAAGCGCCAGCCCAGCATTGCGTTTCTGATCAAATCGATTTCGGGGCATTCCTTGCCATCGGAAAAACCCGCGAGCGCCGTCTCGGACGGCAGCACCGCGTCCTTGTGGCTGCTCCATGCGCCGCTCTCGCCGCGGATGCTGACGAGCGAATTCTTCCGCTCCATCAGTTGAACCGTTCGTTTGCCTTGTGTCGCCTCGATCCTTTCGGCCTTGATCATCGGCTCGCTGGAAAACGCCGCCTCAAGCGGGCCAGGAAATCCGATCTCAATGGAATATTTGATACGGTCGAATTTGGCCGACAACCGCAGTCGCCCATCTTCGCCGCGTTTGCGGATGCCGGACCAGCAGACTGAATTCAATCCGCCTTCGTCGGCGATCGTGCGCGTGATCCGCCCGCTTGCCGCATCGCGCAAGAGCGACAAGGACCTGTAGAGATTGGATTTGCCGACACCATTCTCGCCCACAAACACGGACAGGGGGTGGATTGGTATGGAGAGCCGCCGAATGGAGCGATAGTTCGAGATCGCAATTTCGTTCGGACGCATCACATGCTCTCAATCGGCAGGTGTGCATTGGCGGCGCAGCGCGAATACACCTGCTTTCAATCCAGGGATGCAGTCTGGATCGACGCCCCCGCGAAAGCAAGCCGAACGCCTTCTTGACGTCGCGCGACGTGGAGGCCGCTAATCGCGGCCTCCGGTCTCGCGTCATACTGGGCGATTACCACGCCACCCATTTGCGGCCGTGCCAATAGCCGCGCCCCTCGTGCTCGCGGAAGGCAAACTTTTCGCGCGGGCCCCAGTGCCAATTGTCCTCATGGACGACGACGCCCGCTTCGTGAGGAAAGTCGTAGGCCTCATGCGTGTGCCAGCAGGTGTGGCCCTTGCACACGATCGCCGCCGATGCGGTGAAGGTCGACATCATCAGCACGCCGGTGCCGACCGCGGCAACGGAAAGGATCTTCTTCAACATTTGGACGATTACTCCGTGGAACCCCTAACCCCGCGGGCAAACATCTTCGCGGGGATCCGGTTCCGGCGGAGAACGTGAAGCTTTCGTAAGGATCGGAGTGCGCCTTCGCCTATGGCTTGACCCGCGCCGGCGGGCCGTACGCTTCGCTTTCCTTCGCGGCCTTCGGCTCCCTGTCCCCGGCCAGCACGCGCTGCACCGAGACGAAGAACACCGGCACCATCAGCAGCGCCAGGATCACCACCGCGATCATGCCGCCCATCACGATGCTGCCGAGCGCTTGCTGGCTGGCGCCGCCGGCGCCATGCGCGATCGCCATCGGCAGCACGCCGCAGATGAAGGCAAGGCCGGTCATCAGGATCGGGCGGAAGCGCAGGCGGCAGGCCTCGATCGTGGCGTCGACCAGCGGCTTGCCCTCTTTCCGCAGGTCCTTGGCGAACTCGATGATCAGGATCGCGTCCTTTGCCGCGAGGCCGATGATAGTGATCAGGCCGACGGTGAAATAGACGTCGTTGGGCAGGCCGCGCAGCATCGCTGCGGCCACCGCGCCGACGATGCCGAGCGGCACCGTGAGCAGCACCGCGAGCGGAATGGTCCAGCTCTCGTAGAGCGCGGCAAGACACAGGAACACCACGAACACCGACAGCGCCAGCAGGAACGGCGCCTGCGAGCCCGACAGTTTTTCCTGGAGCGACTGTCCGGTCCATTCATAGCCGAAGCCGCGCGGCAATTTGCCGGCAAGCCGCTCCATCTCGGCGATCGCGTCGCCCGAGGTGAAGCCAGGTTTCGCCTCGCCGGAGATGCGCACAGCGGGATAATAATTGAAGCCCGCGATCTGCGTCGGGCCGCGCGCCCATTCGACCGTGGCGAAAGAGGAGAACGGCACGAGCTGGCCACGGCTGTTCTTGACGTTGTAGTTGAGGATGTCCTCGGTCCGCATGCGGTCGCGGGCATCCGCCTGCACCACGACGCGCTGCATGCGGCCGCGGTTCGGGAAGTCGTTGATGTAGTTCGAGCCGAGATTGGTCGAGATCGTATTGTTGATGTCCTCGAAGGTGACACCGAAGGCGCCGGCCTTCTCGCGGTCGATCACGAGATTGACCACGCCGGCCTCGGGCAGGCCCTCGATATAGACCTTCTGCAGCACCGGGCTCGCATTGGCCTCCGCGATCAGCTGGTCGGCGGCGCGCATTAATGCCGGATAGCCTTTCTGGCCGCGGTCCTGGAGGCGGAACGAGAAGCCCGAGGAGTTGCCGAGATTGTCGATCGGCGGCGGCTGGAGCGCAGAGATCTTTGCATCGCGGATCGACGACGACAGATCGCGGTTGATGTCGTTGACGATCGCGGCGGCGGAGTCCTTCGGCCCGCGCTCCGACCAGTCCTTCAGCGTGATGAAGGCCTGCGCGGTGTTCATGCCCTGGCCGGAGAAGCTGAAGCCGGTGAGGAAGGTGACATCCTTCACACCCGGCCGCTCGGCGAGATATTTCTCGACCTTCTCGATGACGGCCTCGGTGCGGGGATACGACGAATCCGACGGCGTCTGCACGTCGGTGGTGACGAAGCCCTGGTCGTCGATCGGCAGGAAGCCGCCGGGCAGGCTGACGAAGGCCCAGGAGAGACCAACCAGCAGTGCGACATAGACCAGCATCAGGCGGCCGGTCCGCTTCAGCGAGAAGCCGACGGTGCTGGAATAGCCCTCCTTGCCGCCTTCGAGCATGCGGTTGAACCAGCCGAACACGCCCCGCTTCGCATGGCCGTGGCCGGCCGCGACGGGCTTGAGCAATGTCGCGCACAGCGCCGGCGTCAGCGACAGCGCGAGGAAGGCGGAGAAGCCGATCGCGGCGACCATGGTCACCGAGAACTGGCGGTAGATGATGCCGACCGAGCCGGGGAAGAACGCCATCGGCACGAACACCGCCATCAGCACCAGCGTGATGCCGATGATGGCGCCCGATATCTGCGCCATCGCCTTCCGCGTCGCTTCCTTCGGCGGCAGGCCCTCCTCGGACATGATGCGCTCGACGTTCTCGACCACGACGATGGCGTCGTCGACGAGGATGCCGACCGCGAGCACCATGCCGAACATCGAGAGCATGTTGATGGAATAGCCGGCGAGCAGCAGCGTGGTGCACGCGCCCAGCAGCGCCACGGGCACCACGATGGTCGGGATGATGGTGTAGCGGATGTTCTGCAGGAACAGGAACATCACCACGAACACCAGCACCACGGCTTCGACCAGCGTCGTCAGCACCTTCTTGATCGAGGCCTCGACCACGGGCGTGATGTTGTAGGGGATCTCGTAGGAGATGTTGGCCGGGAAGAAGCGCGACAGCTCCTTCATCTTCTCCTCGACCGCGCTCGCGGTCGCCAGCGCGTTGCCGGTCGGCGACATCAGCACGGAGAGACCGGCGGTCGGCTTGCCGTTCAGGCGCGTGTTGAACTGGTAGCTGAGGCCGCCGACCTCGATGCGTGCGACGTCGCGCAACCGCACGGTCGAACCGTCGGCATTGGCGCGCAGGATGATGGAACCGAATTCGTCCGGGGACGAGAGCTGGCCCTTGACCAGCACCAGCGAGGAGGTGCGCTGGCTCGCGGTCGACGGCTCGGCGCCGATGCTGCCCGAAGCGACCTGTGCGTTCTGCGCGGCGATCGCCTTGTTGACGTCGTCCGCGGTCAGCCCGTAGCCGACGAGCTTTGCCGGATCGACCCAGACGCGCAAACTGCGTTCGGTCGAATAGAGCGTGGCGCGGCCGACGCCGGGGATGCGGCGGATCTCGCCGAGCACGTTGCGGATCATGAAGTCGCCGAGGCCGACTTCGTCGAGGCTGCCGTCGGTCGAGTTCAGCGTGATGATCTGGAGCACGGCGCTCGAGGCTTCCTCGATCAGGATGCCCTGCTGGATCACCGCGCGCGGCAGCCGCGCTTCGACGCGCTTGATGCGGTTCTGCACCTCGACGGAGGCGGCACTGGTATCGGTGCCCGGCTGGAAATTGGCGATGATCTCGACCTGGCCGAGCGAGTCGCTGGTCGATTCGAAATTGAGGATGCCGGAGGCGCCGTTGAGCTCCTCCTCGATCAGCCGGGTGACGCTGTTGTAGAGGTTTTCGGGCGACGCGCCGGGATAGCTGGTCGAGATCGAGATCGAGGGCGGCGCGATGATCGGATATTGCGCGATCGGCAGCAGCGGGACCGCGATCGCGCCGATCAAGCAGATGAACAGCGCGACCACCCAGGCGAAGATCGGCCTGTCGATGAAGAAACTCGCCATGGCGCGTTACCGCGTCAGCTTCTGGGCGTGCCGATTGTCCGCGGTGGCGTCCGCTTCCGACCAGGATTGCGGTTTCACCTTGTCGCCGGCCGCGAACTTCTGGAAGCCTTCGACCACGACCTTGTCGCCGGCCTTCAGGCCCTCGGTCACGAACCAGAGTCCGTCCTGCACCGACCCCGTGCGCACCGGCTGCACGGCGATGTGGTTGTCGTCCTTGACGACGAACACCTCGCTGCCGCCGCCGCCATTGCGCTGGATCGCCTGCTGCGGCACCGCGATCGCGTCGCTATCGAGACCCTGGTCGATGCGGACGCGGACATACATGCCCGGCAGCAGCTCGCGCTTGGGATTGCGGAATTCGCCGCGCAAGGTCACCTGGCCGGTATGGGCATCGACCTTGGCGTCCGAGAACAGCAGCTTGCCGTCGAGCGAATAAAGGGTGTTGTCGTCGAGCACGAGGCGCACCTTGGCGGCATCGGCCGCGATGCGCTCGAGGTCGCCGCTCTCGAAGGCGCGGCGGAGCTGGTTGAGCTCGGTCACCGACTGGGTGAAGTCGGCATAGATCGGATCGAGCTGCTGGATGCTGGCGAGGTTGGTCTCGTTCTGCACCGCGAGCGCCCCCTCGCTGACCAGCGCCGCACCGACAACGCCGTCGATCGGCGCGCGCACGGTGGCGTAGTCGAGATTGAGCTTTGCGCGTGCGAGTTCCGCCTTGCGGCCTTCGACCTCGGCATGGGCCTGGCGCTCGGCCGCGATCGCCTTCTCGTTCTCGGCTTCCGGGGCAGCGCGATCCTTGGTGAGGGTGGCGATGCGGTGCGCCTGCTGCCTCGCCTGCATCAGCCCGGCCTCGGCCTTGGCGAGCGCGGCCTCGTTGGCCAGCACCTCGACCTCGAACGGACGCGGATCGATGCGGTAGAGCGCGTCGCCGGCCTTCACCTCGCTGCCCTGGCGGAACAGGCGCTCGACCACGATGCCGGAGATGCGCGGCCGCACGTCGGAGACGCGCGTCGGCGCGATCCGGCCCGGCAGCTCGCGCACCACGGCGCGCGGCTGCGGCTTGACGATGACGATGCTGACGTCAGGAACGGCGGGCTGGGCAGCGGACAACGCAGAGACGGATTCGTCGCAGCCCGCGAGCAGCGGCGTAAGGGCCGCGAGCATCAATGCAACGCATGCCGATCGCGCGCGAAGTCCTGACATGAAGTTAAACGCCCCGATGTTGTTGAAACTGAAATCACGCTCCGCGCGAGCCCGTTCTGGGCGATTCCATGCGGCTGATGCCGTCAAGATAGAAGGTCCTTGCTGCGACGCAACGCATTGCGCGGGCGGCTCAATGCCACATGACCTATCGTGCTGAGTTCAGGGCGCTTTTCGGGACTCACCGGATTGTGAGTCGGGTTCCATCACGGCGGACTGCGACAGAAGATCGCAACCGAGCGTTACGAGCGTGACAAACGACCGTCTTTCGGACCGGCGCGGCGCCGGTACAAAGCGCAGGATTCACCACGTGAGGCGGAAGCCGCCGGTGCCCTTGTAGTTGCGGTTGTCCGAGCTGTTGTTGAGGCTCGCATTGTAGGAGACCTCGCCGAAGACGGCGTAGCGCCCGTTGGCCCAGCTGTAGGTGCCACCGCCGCCGATGCTGCCCCACACCCGATCCTGCGCATTGGCAAAACCGATGCCTGCGACATCGACATTGGTGCCGTTGAGGAACTCGTAACGCAGATTGGCGATGCCGTAGACATCGGATCGCACGATGCCCGTGGCATCGTTCCAGATCCTCTGGTGGTTGAGGGCAAGGCCGGCACGGCCGAGCAGGCTGTCACCATCGCGCAACGCCACCGGCGCGCCGAACCGATCGGCAAAGCTGTCGAAGGCGACCTTCGAATAGGAGAGCTGCGCCTGCGGCGTCAGTGACCAACCATTGCCGATGCCGATCCGCTTGCCGGTCTCGGCGCTGAAGGCATAGCCAAATCCTTCATTGCCGTGGGTCAGGCTGCCGGCCAGCACGGACGACAGATCGCTGCGGTAGAACATCGACTGCGCCTGACCGTCGACATAGAAGCCGTTGTCGCCATACCAGGTCACCGTACTGCCGACGCCCGTCCCCTCAACACGGATACGGCCATTGCCGAAGAACGACGCGACATTGGCGGTCGTCAGGCCATATTGCGCGGTGAGGCCGACGATCAGCCGGCCCAGCTCGTTCTCCAGCACGAGGCCGTCGAGTCCCGTCTGCACTTTCAAATGATCGGCCTTGTAGGTCGAGCCGGTGGTGTTGGAGGGCTGCAGGTCGGAATGGCCACCTTCGATGCGGCCCCAGAACGCCGTGGGCGCAGACGCAGCCACGGCGGTCGCCGCCGCGGCACCGGCGCGCGCCATGGCGTCGCTGCCGCCCCAATAGCGGTTGCCGACGCGCTGCTGCAGCGTCGGCAGGTCGTTCATGCCGAGCAGCACCTGCGCGTAGTTCTCGTACAGCGGAACGCCCGGCTGATAGAGCGGACCGGGAGGTGCCGAGACCGGCGGATTGATCAGGCTCGATCGCAGATACCAATCGCCGTCGCCGGGAGTGGCGATGCCGTTCTTCTGCAACGTATAGGCATAGGCGCCGCCGACCACCGCCTGCTCGCCGTGAAGGACATAGCTGCCCAGAAGCGAAAAACTGCCGTTGGACGCACCGGCTACGCCTATCACCTTGATGCCTTCGGTGGTCTGCGCGCCGGTGCCGCCGACATTGGTGATGCGCAGCGACGACGAGCCCGACGTGCTGCCCTGCACCCGCAATAGATCAGTCGGCGAGCCGTCGCCGCCGAGCCGGGTGTTGAGCTGAACCGTGCCGCCATTGCCCACGTAATTGCCGACCACGGTCAGCGTGGTTCCCGGCGCGCCGCCGAGGATGACTGTTCCGGCATTGCCGAGCGAGGCAAGCGTTTGATTGAAGCCGGCGAGGTCGAATGTGCCGCCGGCGGCCACGTTGAAGGCCGACGCTGCGCTGAACGTGTTCGCCGCTCCCGCGCGCAGCGTACCGCCGCTCACGTTTGTCGCCCCGTTGTAGGTATTGGCGCCCGTCAGCGTCTGCGCTCCGGCGCTGACTGTCAGGCCGCCCGCGCCACCGATCACGCCGGCGAACGTGTCGTTCGCGTTGGTGATCGTCAGGTTCTTCGCGCCGAGACTGACGCCGCCGTTGCCGGCGAGGCTCTGAATGCTGGTGCCACCGGCGGTGATGCCGGAAATGTCGAACGTCCCGTTGGCGACGACGCGGCTCGAATTGCTGATGGAGCCCGCACCGGTGAGCGCAAGGATACCGGCCTGGATCACGGTCTGGCCGGCATAAGGGCCGGCGGCGGCGAGGTTCAGGGTGCCGCTGCCGATCTTGGTCAGCCCGCCGGCGCCCGTGAAGGCGGAGGCGGCATCGGTGCCGACCGTGAACGCGCCGGTGTCGATCGTCAGCCCGCCCGCGAGGATGTTGAGCCTGGTGCCTGAAAATCCGTTGATGAAGGTCGCGTTGCTGGCCGTCGCCTGCAGGATACCATTGTCGAAATTGGCCTGGCTCGCGCCGGATCCACCCCGCAAGGATTGAGTTTCCAGTATGCCACCGCCACTGATGTTGAGCGTGCCGGACGATGAGGCGCTGTTGGCCAGGACTGTGCCGGCTCCTGTAACGATGCGCCCGCCGTTTTGGATGTTGAGCGTGCCCGCGCCCAGAAAGCCGACAAAAAAGTTCCGCCTGGAATGCTCCATTGCGAGCCTGCGCCGGTGACGGTCACCACTCCGGTGGTTCCGGCCGCAACTCCGAGCCGCGATGAGCCGGTACTCGTCAGCGTGCTGCCGTTCTGGATCGTCAGATTGCCGGCCGGTGCACCGCTGTTGCCAATGCTGATGGTCCCCACCGAAACGCTGAACGGGCCGCCGATGCCGAGGATCGTCTCCCGTTGCGGCGGCGCACCCAGGATACCGATGTTGACGGTTTGACCTGGGACGGGAGGGGCTGCGGTCGTCCAGTTGCTCCCGGTCATCCAATCGTTGCTGGTCAAGCCGGTCCAATTGGCCTGGGCCGAGGCTGATCGTGTGAACAGCGCCGACAGCGCCACAACCAACAGGCTCGCCAGCAGCAAGCGAAGCATTCGAGTCGGGGAGGCGCTGGCGGAACACTTCTGAGTCCGACTCGGACTCCTGCGAAGCATGTCATCTGATTGTCGTCGGATCGTCGCAGCAGCCCCGATGCATTCGCGCATGCGCTATTCCAATTGCGTCCACACCGTTCGAGGGTGCGGATTTTCTTGTCGTGTGGTCCACGAAATACAACCACAACGCTAGGCGAGCAGAAACGATCAGACAACAATCGAAACGTGCTGCTCCGAAGATACACACGGCGTGTGCCGTTTGCGCAACGAAAGACGCTTAACAAGTTCTTTCGGAGTACGCGCCCTAACCCGCCTTCATCCGGTAGTGGCTGACGCCCCATTCGCTGCCATCGGCGTAACCGAACAGCCCTGATGTCGCGAGGAAGAACCAGCGCCAGCGTCGCATCCACAAAGCGGTCTCCTCGCCATGGACGCTGCGCAGGGACGCTTCGATCGTGTCGCGATGCGCATCGAAATTGGCGAGCCAGTCGTTCGCGGTGCGCTGATAATGCGTACCGCTCCAGCACCATTCCTTCTCGATCCTGAAGACGTCGCCGAATTGCCTGACGAGGTGATGGCTCGGCATCAATCCGTCCATGAAGACATGCTGCGCGATCCAGTCCTCGCGATTGGCGCGGTCGAACAGGTGTGAGCCGGAACGATGGGTGACGATGTGCATGAAGAAGCGCCCGTCAGGCGCGAGCCAGGACCGCACGCGCGTCATCAGCTTGCGCCAGTTCATCATCTGCTCGAACATCTCGACCGAGACGATGCGGTCGAATTGCCCATCGGGCGCGAACACGTTCATGTCCGCGGCGACCACGCGCAGGTTCAACAGTCCGCGCAGCCGCGCCT
This sequence comes from Bradyrhizobium sp. Mp27, assembly GCF_029953005.1. Taxonomy (NCBI): domain Bacteria; kingdom Pseudomonadati; phylum Pseudomonadota; class Alphaproteobacteria; order Hyphomicrobiales; family Nitrobacteraceae; genus Bradyrhizobium; species Bradyrhizobium sp. Mp27. The sequence continues at coordinate 42,938 of NZ_JASAUS010000008.1, forward strand.
GCTCCTCGACATAGGCGCGCTGGGCCTGCGAGTTCGACACCGCCGTCACCTTCGCGTGCGGGAACCGCCGCGCTATCCACAGCGACAGCGAGCCCCAGCCGCAGCCGAGCTCGAGGATGGTCTGGCCATCGGCGAGACCGGCGTGCTCGACGGTCTGGCGCAGCGCCTCCTCCTCTGCCTCCTGCAGGGTGCTCGCATCGGACTTGTAGAAGCAGGACGAGTAGTTGCGGTTGGGGCCGAGCACCTCCGCAAAGAACGCCGCGGGCACCTCGTCATGCCCGGCATTGACGGCATCCGCGTCCCCGGCGATCGGCCGCAGGATCATCCGCCCGGCGAAGGCGGCATCGTCGGCCGCGCCCAGTGCGGACATGCGCGTCGCCGTGCGCGAGCACAGGCGCTGGATCGCAGCGCGGATCACGACGTCCGGCAGCGGCACGCGTTCGGCAGTCCCGAAGATCGCGGAAACGACGCTCATGCGACCACTCCGTTGATCAGGTCTTGTTGTGGCGGCTGCGAAAGGAACGGACAGGTTCGGGCGTTGCCACCCGCCCGGCGGGCTCTGGGGTCCGGACAGGATCGACCGCGCCGCAGATGCTGCCGCGCCACCCAGGCGAGCGCCATCCGGACCGCGAGCAAGAGCGCGATGACGGCCACTCCCCAGGATTCGTCACCATGCAAAAAGTCCGACCTAAGCCTGCGGAATGCCGAAGTTTTGCAAATTGCGTCTCTATCAAAGCGCGGTTTCAGCTTTGGGTTCCGAGAGCTGTCCACGAAATCGGCGCATCCGGCGCTTTTTTTGGGCTGCCGCTGTGCCATAGTGCGCCCGCAAGCAAGTTCCTAACGGATGATACCGGCCATGCCGCCAGGCGCCTCGCCCCGCTCCCCCATCGATATCGAATATACCAAGCTATCCTCGCCCAGCGTTTTCCTGGTGCGGATGCTGGTCTTTCTGGTGCTGTGCACCCTGGTCGGCGTGGTGCTCTACAAGCAGATCATCCTGGCCTTCTTCGCCAATCCCGGCCTCAATGCCCTGATCGGCGGCGTGCTGTTCATCGGCATCATCCTGGCTTTCCGCCAGGTGATCCGGCTCTACCCCGAAGTCTCCTGGGTCAACAATTTCCGCATCGCCGATCCCGGCCTGGCACCGTCCCGGCACCCGAAACTGCTGGCACCGATGGCCATGATCCTCGGCGGCGAGCGCACCGGGCGGATGACGATCACCCAGACCACCATGCGGCACCTGCTCGATTCGATCGCGACCCGCCTGGACGAGGCCCGGGACATCTCCCGCTACATGACCGGCCTGCTGGTCTTCCTCGGCCTGCTCGGCACCTTCTGGGGCCTGATCGAGACGGTCGGCTCGGTCGGCAAGGTGATCGACGGGCTCAAGGTCGGGGGCGATTCCGGCGCCCTGTTCGACACGCTGAAGGAGGGCCTCGCCGCCCCGCTCGGCGGCATGGGCATCTCGTTCTCCAGCTCGCTGTTCGGCCTCGCCGGCTCGCTGATCCTCGGCTTCCTCGATCTGCAATCGAGCCAGGCTCAGAACCGCTTCTACACCGACCTCGAAGACTGGCTCGCCACCACCGTGCGCGAATATGGCCATGGCGAGGTTGCGGTCGCAGCCGCCGGTGGCGGCGGCGGCGTTGCCAGCGGCGAGCTCCAGGCCGCCGTCGAGCGCTTACGCTCCGTGCTCGAGGAAGGCAGCGCCAGCCGCGGCACCACGGCGGCAATGGCGAGCCTTGCCGAAGCCATCCAGGCGCTGGTCTCGCACATGCGGACCGAGCAGCAGATGATCCGCGAATGGGCCGACGGCCAGGGCGAGCAGAACCGCGAGATCCGCCGCCTGCTGGAGCGCATCGCGCGCCAGCCGGAGAAGGGTTGAGGACACGACGAAGGCTTCGTGCCCCGGACGCGATGCAGCACGAAGTGGTGCATCGCTGAGCCGGGGCCCAGAGCCTTCACCGAGACAAATGGGTCCCGGCTCTGCGCAGCAGCGTTGCACGCTGCGGCGCGTCCGGGACACGAGAGAACGGAGACGTAAATGGCTCTAGCCCGCGGCCGCCGCAGCGAAGCCGGCTTCAACTACTGGCCCGGATTCGTCGACGCGCTGTCGACGCTGGTGCTGTCGATCGTGTTCCTGCTGTCGGTGTTCCTGGTCGTGCAGTTCTTCCTGTCGCAGGAGGTCACCGGCAAGGACAAGGCGCTGGAGCAGCTCAACGCCAAGATCGCCCAGCTCAACGAGCTCCTGTCGCTGGAAAAGCTCGGCAAGCTCACGCTGGACGACCAGGTCTCGCAATTGAAGGCGGGCCTCGCCTCGGCCGAGACCGAGCGCGATCGCATCAAGGGCCTCTATGACGGCCTCGCCGCCGCCGGCAACGACGCCCAGGGCAAGACCACCGAGCTCGGCAAGGCGCTGGACTCGGAGAAGGCGGTCTCGGCGCGGGCGCTGGCGCAGATCGAGGTGCTGAACCAGCAGATCAGCGCGCTGCGGCGGCAACTGGCGGCGCTGGAGGAGGCGCTCGACGCCAGCGAGAAGCGCGACAAGGAATCGCAGAACCGCATCGCCGATCTCGGGTCTCGCCTGAATGTTGCGCTGGCGCAGCGCGTGCAGGAATTGTCGCGTTATCGCTCGGAGTTTTTCGGCCGCCTGCGCACCATCCTCGGCAACCGCCCTGACATCCGCATCGTCGGCGACCGCTTCGTGTTCCAGTCCGAAGTGTTCTTCGACACCGGCCAGGCGACACTTCTGCCGGAAGGCCGCGCCGAGCTCGACACATTGGCGACCGCGCTGATCGATCTCGACAAGAAGATCCCGAGCGAAATCCCCTGGGTGCTGCGCGTCGACGGCCACACCGATTTGCGCCCGGTCAGCGGTGCGAATTTCAAGTCGAACTGGGACCTGTCGGCCGCCCGCTCGATCTCGGTGGTGCAATATCTGATCTCGCTCGGCGTGCCCGCCCAGCGCCTCGTCGCCGCCGGCTTCGGCGAATTCCAGCCGCTCGACACCGCCAACACGGAAGAGGCCTACAAGCGCAACCGCCGCATCGAGCTGAAGCTGACGGAGCGGTAGTGAGCGCGCTCCACCTCCGCCCCTACCGCCCCGAGGACGAAGCCGCCGCGATCGACCTCTGGCATCGCACCTGGCAGCAGGCCTATCCGCAGATCGATTTCGCCGCGCGGCTGGACTGGTGGCGGGAGCGCTGGCGCAAGGATCTGGTGCCGAAAGCCTCGATCGTGGTCTCGGAAGCGGACGGCGTGCTGACCGGCTTCGTCACCATCGACGGCGAAGGCTATCTCGACCAGCTCGTGGTCGATCCCGCTCACTGGGGCTCGGATGCGGCGAGGCTGCTGGTGGATGAGGCCAAGCGCCTGTCACCGTCGGGCGTCACGCTGCTCGTCAACAAGGACAATGCCCGCGCCATCCGATTCTACGAGCGCAACGGCTTTGCCCATGCCGGCGAGGATTTGAACCCGACCTCGGGACGGCCGGTGCTGAAGATGGCATGGCGGGCGTGACGAGGTTTGCTGCCGCCCCCCTCCGCTGTCATGCCCCGGCTTGCCGCCTTCGCTGAAGCTTCGGCGTGCCGAGCGCTCGTGTGGGCCTCGGCGTAGCCTTGGCGGAGCCGGGACCGGGGCATCCAGTACGCCGCGACTTCTCCGAATCCCACGACTGTCTCTGGAATACTGGATCGCCCGCTCCAGTGCGCAAGTGCGCACAAGGCGGGTGATGACACCGTCAGTGAGGCGACAGTCAGGAGCCCCTCACGCGCCCTCGAACTGCAGCCTCGCGAGCCTCGCATAGAGCCCGTTCTTGGCGACGAGCTCCGCGTGCGTGCCCTGCTCGACAATCTTGCCCTGGTCCATCACCAGGATGCGGTCGCAGGACAGCACGGTGGCGAGACGATGGGCGATCACCAGCGTGGTGCGGTGGCGCATCAGCTCTTCGAGTGCGGTCTGCACCAGCGTCTCGCTTTCGGCGTCGAGCGCGGAGGTGGCTTCATCGAGCAGCAGCAGCGGCGCATCGCGCAGGATCGCGCGGGCGATGGCGATGCGCTGGCGCTGGCCGCCGGAGAGCGTGACGCCGCGTTCGCCGAGCGGGGTCTCGAAACCCTCGGGCAGGCGGCGGATGAACTCGGCGGCATGCGCAAGCTCGGCAGCACGCTCCACCTCGGCATCGGTCGCATCGGGCCGGCCGAAGCGGATGTTCTCGCGGGCGCTCGCGGCAAACACGTTGGATTCCTGCGGCACCAGCGCGATGCGCAAGCGGAAATCGCGCGGGTCCGCGGATTTGACCGGTACGCCGTCGAGGGAGATCGCGCCGCTCCGCGGGTCGTAGAAGCGCAGCAGGAGATGGAAGATGGTGCTCTTGCCGGCGCCTGAGGGGCCGACGATCGCGACCTTCTCGCCGGGGCGCACGGTGAACGACACGGCATCGAGCACATTGACGTGAGGCCGCGCCGGATAAGCGAAGCTGACCTGGTCGAAGCCGACCTCGCCGCGCGCCGGCACCGGCAGCGCGCGCGGTGACGCCGGCGCGGTGATCTCGGGCTGCACATGCAGGATCTCAAACAGGCGCTCGGCGGCGCCGGAGGCGGCCGAGACCTCGCCCCAGACCTCGCTGAGCTGGCCGAGGCCGGCCGCGGCGAAGGCCGCGTAGAGCACGAACTGGCCGAGCCGGCCCGGCGAGATCGTGCCGATCAGGACGTCATGCGAGCCGATCCAGAGGATCGCGACCACGCTTGCGAACACGATGAAGATGATGATCGCGGTGAGCACGGCACGGGCCTGTGTCGAGGTGCGTGCGGCCTCATAGGCCTGCTCGACCTCGCCGCCAAAACGCTTCTCGGCGAGCCCTTCGCTGGTATAGGCCTGCACGGTGCGGATGGCGCCGACCAGCTCGCCCGCATAGGCGGAGGCATCGGCCAGCGTGTCCTGCGCGTTGCGCGACAGACGCCGCACCCAGCGCCCGAACGCGACCAGCGGCAGCACGATCAGGGGAATGGCGAGCAGCACGAAGCCGGAGAGGCGCGGGCTCGTGATCACCATCATCGCCGCCGCGCCGAAGAACATCATGAGATTGCGCAGCGCGATCGAGACGGAGGCGCCGACCGCGGACTTGATCTGGGTGGTGTCGGCCGTGAGCCGCGACACCAGCTCACCGCTGCGCGCGGAATCGAAGAAGGCCGGCGAGAGCGAGAGCAGATGGGCGAAGACGTCGCGCCGGAGGTCGGCGACGATGCGCTCGCCGATCGTCATCACGAGGTAATATCGCGAGGCGCTGGCAAGCGCGAGCACGGCAACGACCGCGATCATCACCGAGAAGTAGCTGTTGATCAGCGCGATGCCTTCCGGCGTCAGGCCGAAATCGATCATCCGCCTCACGGCGATGGGCACCAGTAGTGTCGTCAGCGCCGCGACCGTGAGCGCGACGAAGGCGAGCGCCGCGCGGCCGCGATAGCGGGCCACATAGGGCGCGAGCGCCAGCAGCGGCCGCAGCTTCGCGCGGCCCTTCGCCGGCGTCTCGATCAACTCGGCTTCGATCGACGGGGCCTCTGGCGCGGCATGCTTGTCGCGGTATTGGTCGTCAAGCCGTTCCACAGCGCTCATGAGATCGGACACCCAAGGAGACAGATGAACTCCACATAGGCCGCTGCGGGGAGAGTGGCAAATCCGGGATGTCCCTTAGGGGACGGCCCGGTTCTCCTTTGCCCACAATGGCTTGTTTTAAAGGGGCCTGTGGGGTATAGACCCCGCCAAATCCGTCATTCGATAGCCACTCAAGACAGGCGCCGGGCGCCGAGGAATTGCCATGAAAGCCGAAATTCATCCGAATTATCATACGATTAAGGTCGTGATGACCGACGGAACCGAGTACCTGACCCGCTCCACCTGGGGCAAGGAAGGCGACACGCTGAACCTCGACATCGACCCGAAGTCGCATCCGGCCTGGACCGGCGGCAACGCCCAGCTGATGGATCGCGGCGGCCGCGTCTCGCGCTTCCAGAAGAAGTTTTCGGGCTTTCTCAAAAAGGATTGATCCCGCCCGCAAGGCTGGACACGAAAAACGCCCCCGGTGAGACCGGGGGCGTTTTTGTTTGTGGCGAGACCAGTAGGGTGTGCAACGCGAAGCGCGTCCACCATTCTTTCTACGATCCGGAAAGCAAAATGGTGGGCACGGCGCTTTGCGCCTTTGCCCACCCTACGAGACCTGTGACTACGGCACCTCTGTGCTTACCGCTCGAACGCGGCCTTCAGCGCGTTGAGCTGCGGCACCAGCGGGTTGCCGATCGCCACGTATTCGACCGGCGGGGTGTGGATGGTGGTGTCGAGGCGGCGGACGCGGGTCTGAAGGCTCATCGAGCGATGGATCAGGTCCTGGAGCTGCGAGGGCAGCTTCTCGACGGTATCGGACGGGCCGGGATCGGCGGCGCTGAGCTTGACCTTGGTCTTCTCGCGATTGGCCTGGCTCAGCGTCATCTCGCCTTCCTTCACCGCGCGGTGCAGCAGCAGCCACGAGGCAAGCTGCATCAGGCGGGTGGTCAGACGCATGCTCTCGGTCGCATAGGTGAGGCTGACGGCGCGATCGAGCGCCTTGGCCTCGGTGCGGCCGGCGCCATCGAGATAGGCGGCGGTCTCTTCCACCAGGTCCATGCCCTCACGGAACAGGACGCCGAACGCCGCAGAATTGGTGAACCGCTCGCTGAGTTGAACGAGAGCACCCTCGGCTTGCAAACGTTCCATGGTTAACGCCCCTTACGCAACTGTCTGACTGTCCGGCTTTGGCGCCGGCTTATGATGAACAAATCATTGCGCGGGCGCGACGCGGAGTCCAGCGACAAGAGCGGATATGGTTTCCGCGCGTCTTTCCTCGGAATTCAACCGGAACGAGACCCAAAAATGGCAAAAAAAGAGCCGCCGGAGACCGGCGGCTTTGAAAGTTGATAACAGGGAGGCGTCAAACAGAGTGGACAGGAGCCACTCGGTGTCCAAACGAGGACAGTTCCAGTCATAAACCCGAAAGCTTAATTGGAAGTAAACGAGCTAATTTTCTGAGAGTTCGTTAGCCATGTCGGTCACTGGCCGAGTGCGCGGCGGAACAAACTCTCCACTCGTCATTCTGGGGCGCGACGAAGTCGCGAGCTTTGATGCGCAATTGCGCATCTGAGAATCCATAGCCACAGGCGGATGCGGTGGCCCGGCTCAGCCTGCCCGTTTCAACTGCCTGTGGTTATGGATTCCGGGCTCGGCGCTGCGCGCCGCCCCGGAATGACGACGCGAGATAGTTTTGCGCGAAGCATGGGTCCCGGCTCTGCGGAGCAGCGCTACGCGCTGCACCGCGTCCGGGACACGAGAGGTGAGCGCTAGGCCCTACTTCTTGAAAAAACTATCCGCCGCATCGCGCGAGGCGCGCTTCTTGGTGGCGGCTTCCTCGAGTCTTGCGATCTCGGTGTTGAGCAGCGCCACGCGCTCGGTCAGTTCCTCCACTGACAGGAGTGAGAGATCCTGTCCGATTTCATGGCTGACCTTCTTGCGCGGCTTGTCGTCGTCCTCGATGGCCATGTGTCCTCCCGGGCAGTCCTGTCCTGAACGACGCCGATCTGGCGCTTTCCGAGCCGAAATGGTATCGCTTCTGCACGAGGAGAATTTGCAGTGACTTTCGCGAGCGCGCAACACCTGACGCGAATGCCCCGGCCCAACCGCAAGGAGGTTGACCGGACGGGATAAGCGCGCGTCCACGCGCGTGAGGCATGAGCCGACCCCAAGCCCTTCCGATCATGCGGGAGGGCTTTTGATTTTTCGTCGGTCGGCATCACCAAACGCGAAAGACCGCAGTCATGACCAAAATTCTCATCACCAGCGCCCTTCCCTACGTGAACGGCGTCAAGCATCTCGGCAATCTCATAGGTTCGCTCCTCCCCGCCGATGTCCATGCCCGCTTCAGGCGGCAGATCGGCGACGACGTGCTCTTCATCTGCGCGACCGACGAGCACGGCACGCCGGCTGAGCTCGGCGCCGTTCGCGCCGGACAGGATGTCCGCACTTTCTGCGATGCGCAGCACGCAATCCAGGCCGACATCTACCGCCGGTTCGGCCTTTCCTTCGACCATTTCGGACGAACCAGCTCGCCACAGAACAGCGCTCTGACGCAGCATTTCTATCGCAGGCTCGACGATGCCGGATTGATCGAGGAACGTAAGTTGCCGCAGGTCTGGTCACCCACGGACGGCCGCTTCCTGCCGGACCGCTACGTGCTCGGCACTTGCCCGCATTGTGGTGACCCCTCCGCGCGCGGTGATCAATGCGACCAGTGTGGCGCGCTGCTCTATCCGCCCGAACTGATCGACCCGCGATCCGCGCTGTCGGGCGACCGGGCGCTGGAGGTCCGCGAAAGCCGCCATCTGTTCCTGCGCCAGTCGCAGCTTGTCGGAGCGTTGAGCGCGTGGATCGACAGCCGCTCCGGCTGGCCTTCCTTCGTGGTGTCGACCGCGAAAGGCTGGCTGACAGCCGATCTGCGCGATCGCTGTATCACGCGCGATCTGGCCTGGGGCATCCCGGTTCCGCGACAGGGATTCGCCGACAAGGTCTTCTATGTCTGGTTCGACGCGCCGATCGGTTACATCGCCGCCACCCAGGAATGGGCCGCCGCCGCACCTAGCCGCGACTGGCGAAAATGGTGGTGGCAGGCCGATGACGTCCGCTACGTCCAGTTCCTCGGCAAGGACAACATCCCATTCCACACGGTGAGCTTCCCGGCGACGCTGATCGGCTCGAACGAGCCCTGGAAGAGCGTGGACGTGATCAAGGGATTCCACTGGCTCAATTACGAGGGCGGCAAGTTCTCGACCAGCCGCAATCGGGGCATCTTTACCGACCAGGCCCTGGAGGAATTGCCCGCCGATCTCTGGCGCTGGTGGCTGATCGCCAACGCGCCCGAAAGCGCCGACACCGATTTCAACGTTGCCAGGTTCGTCGCCGACGTGAACAAGGATCTGGCCGACATCTTCGGCAACCTCGTCAATCGCATTGTCAGCTTTGCCCATCGGGCCTTCGACGGCCGGATTCCGGAAGGCGGCGCTCCTGACGAGGCCGAGCACCTGCTCGCACGGGAACTGGAGCAGCGTATCGGGACGCTGCGACGGCACCACGAGGCGCTCGAGTTTCGTGCCGCGGCTGCCGCGACGCGTGCAATCTGGGATGTTGCGAACGCTTACCTGCAGCATGCGGCGCCGTGGACAGCCATCAAGTCCGATCCGGCTCGCGCAGCGATCGTGACGCGAACAGGCCTCAATCTGGTCCGTACCTGCGCCGTGCTGGCATGGAGTATCGTACCCGGCCTGTCGGAAAATGTGCTGCACGCCTTCGGTGGCGAAGATGCCGCGCCAGACTGGCCCTGTGGCCCAATCGCGGACCTGCTCGACGGCGGCGCCGGCACAGCGATCACGCCGATCGGTCCACTGGTCGAAAAAATCTCTCCCGAAAGAGCAAGCCATCTGGCGGCGCGGTTCGGGCCTTAATGTCGTTTCACTTCGGCGGAAAAAGGCGATATGCCATCCGCCGAATTCATTCATCAAGGACACATCATGGACAAGCTGCCCGCGCAAATGACCGTGGTCGCCATCTCCAAGCCCGGCGGACCGGAGGTGCTGGTGCCGGAACAACGTGCCGTTCCGCAGCCCGGTCCGGACGAGATCCTGGTCAAGGTGCAGGCCGCGGGCGTCAACCGGCCCGACGTCGCGCAGCGCTCCGGCGCCTATCCGCCGCCGCCCGGAGCCAGCGACCTGCCGGGACTCGAGATCGCCGGCGAAGTGGTGGCGGTCGGCAGCAACGCCAAACGGCACAAGATCGGCGACAAGGTGATGTCGCTGGTCGCCGGCGGCGGTTATGCGCAGTACTGCATCGCGCAGGACGCCCAGGCGATGAGCGTGCCGCCGGCGCTGTCGATCAAGGAAGCCGGCGCGCTGCCGGAAACCCTGATGACGGTCTGGCACAACGTGTTCGAGCGCGGCGGCCTGAAGGCCGGCGAGACGCTGCTGATCCATGGCGGCTCCTCCGGCATCGGCACCATGGCGATCCAGCTTGCGAAAGCGTTCGGCGCGAAAGTGTTCGTCACCGTGGGATCGCAGGACAAGATCGATGCCTGCCTCAAGTTAGGTGCCGACCGCGCCATCAACTACAAGACCGAGGACTTCGTCGCCGTGGTCAAGGAAGAGACCAACAAGGCCGGCGTCAATCTGATCCTCGACATGGTGGCCGGCGAGTATGTCGACCGCAACTATGATGCCGCCGCGGTCGACGGCCGCATCGTGCAGATCGCAACCCTCAACGGCCCCAAGGTCAGCGTCAACATCGCCAAGGTGATGGTGAAGCGCCTGACCCATACCGGCTCGACCCTGCGCCCCCGTAGTAATGCGGACAAGGCGGCCATGGTGGCCGCAATCGAGGCGAAAGTGATGCCGCTGTTGCGCGAAGGCCGCGTCAAGCCGCTGATGGACAGCAGTTTCCCGCTGGAAAAGGCATCCGATGCGCACCGGCGCATGGAGACCTCGGCACATATTGGCAAAATTGTGTTGGAGGTCTAGGCCAACGGCCCATCAGGCAAGGCGGAAACCCTTTGATTTTCCTCGCTTTCGTGGCATCTATCGCGAGGCGCCGAACCATCTTGTTCCGTTCGGAAAACGCCTTGCACTGACCATCTTGCACTGAAGAGTTTGCGTCGAACGCGGAGAACCGACCTTGCGTCTGATCAGGTGCCTCGCGCCCATAGCGCTGGGCCTCATGATTCTCGTCGCCGCGTCCCCAGCGCGCGCGCTGGATGCCGTCAGCGTCCGCGGCGACGCGCCCGCGATCGACCTCACCGGCGTGCTCGAGCATCAGCGCAGTGACGCCGATCGCATCCAGGTCTCCACCGCACCCGGCACCGACGGCATCGTCCGCCGCATCGAGGTGCGCGCCCGCGAGGGCGGCCAGAACTGGGTGGTGTTCGCGCTCGCCAACAACACCGACGACCAGCTCGACCGCCTGATCGTCGCCCCGCATTACCGCATCGTCTCGTCGGGCCTGCTGTGGCCCGACCTCGGGCTGTCGCGCATCGCGACCATCACGCCCTCGATCGGCGACCGCCCGGAGCGCCAGGAGAGCGCGACGGCCGACGTGTTCCGTATCACGCTCGATCCCGGCGCCGTCGTCACCTTTGTCGCGGAACTGCGCACCGACAAGCTGCCGCAGCTCTATCTGTGGGAGCCCGAGTCCTACAAGGACAAGGTCAACTCCTTCACGCTCTACCAGGGCATCGTGATCGGCATCTCCGGGCTTTTGGCGCTCGTGCTCACCATCCTGTTCGTGGTGAAGGGCAGCATCATGTTCCCGGCCGCCGCGGCGCTGGCCTGGGCGGTGCTGGTCTATATCGGCGTCGATTTCGGCTTCTGGGGCAAGGTGCTCGACATGTCGAACAACGCCGAGCGCATCTGGCGCGCGGCGGGTGAAGCGATTTTGGCGGCGACGCTGCTGGTGTTCCTGTTCGCCTATCTCAACCTCAGTCGATGGCACGTGCGCTATTCGCACATCACCGTCGGCTGGCTCGCATTCCTGGGCTCCCTGGTCGCGCTCGCCTTGTTCGACCCGGCCGTGGCGTCCGGCATCGCGCGCATCTCGCTGGTGCTGATCGCCTTCGCGGGCTTCGCACTGATCGTCTATCTCTCCACCCACGGCTTCGACCGCGCCGTGCTGCTGATCCCGACCTGGTTCCTGCTGGTGGTCTGGGTGGTCGCGGCCGGCATGACGGTCGCGGGCTCGGTGACCAACGACATCGTCGGCCCGGCGCTGCTCGGCGGCCTCGTGCTGATCGTGATGCTGATCGGCTTCACGGTGATGCAGCACGCCTTTGCCGGCGGCGGCGCCAGCACCGGCGTCGTCTCCGACATCGAGCGGCGGGCGCTGGCGCTGGCCGGCTCCGGCGATCTGATCTGGGACTGGGACGTCTCCGCCGACAAGGTGTTCACCAGCCCCGAGACCGAAGCCCTGCTCGGCCTCAAGCGCGGCACGCTGGAAGGCCCGGCGGCGTCGTGGCTCGAGGTGCTGCATCCGCTCGACCAGGACCGTTTCCGCGCCGCGCTCGACAGCGTGCTCGACCAGCGCCGCGGCCGCCTGGTGCAGGATTTCCGGCTGCGCACGCCGGACGGTCATTTCATGTGGTTCGCGCTGAAGGCGCGCCCGGTGGTCGGCTCGGACGGCGAGGTCTCGCGCGTCGTCGGCACGCTGACCGACGTCACCGAGCTACGCAACGCCGAGGAGCGCCTGCTGCACGATTCCGTGCATGACAACCTCACCGGCCTGCCCAACCGCAAACTGTTCATGGACCGGCTCGGTGCGGTCGCGCATTTCGCCAAGACCATGCCGACGCTGCGACCGACGCTGATGGTGATCGACCTCGACCGCTTCAAGCAGGTCAACGATTCCGTCGGCATCGCGGTCGGCGACTCGATCCTGCTGACGTTGGCCCGCCGCCTCACCCGCATCCTGAAGCCGCAGGACACGCTGGCGCGGCTTGCCGGCGACCAGTTCGGCCTGATCCTGCTCTCAGAGCAGGACCCCGCCCGCATCACCGCCTTCGCCGAGACCATCCGCAAGACCATCCGCGCCCCGATCGCCTTCAACGACCGCGAGATTTTTCTCACCGCCTCGATCGGGCTCGCGCTCTCCGATCCGCAGACCCAATTGACGGACGAGATCATCAAGGACGCCGAGCTTGCGATGTATCATTCCAAGCGGATCGGCGGCGACCGCATCGACGTCTACAAGCCCGCGATGCGCGCGCGAAAGACCGACCGCCTGACGCTGGAGAGCGAGCTGCGCCGCGCCATCGAGCGGCAGGAGCTCACCATCCTGTACCAGCCGATCGTGCGGCTGGAGGATCGCTCGATCGCCGGCTTCGAGGCGCTGGTGCGCTGGGATCATCCGAAGCTCGGACGCATGGCGCCGTCGGAATTCATCAGCATCGCGGAAGAGACCGGCCTGATCGTCGACCTCGGCATGTTCGTGCTCGACCAAACCGCCAAGCAACTTTCGGTGTGGCAGCGCGCGATGCGCTCACGCGAGCCGATCTTCGCCTCCGTCAACGTCTCCTCGCGGCAATTGCTGCGCCACGACCTGATCCACGACATCCGCACCGTGCTGTCGCGCTCCTCGGTGGCGCGCGGCACGCTGAAGCTGGAATTGACGGAATCGCTGGTGATGGAGAACCCGGAGCACGCAGCCCAGATGCTGACGCGCATCCGCGAGCTCGGCACCGGGCTGTCGCTCGACGATTTCGGCACCGGCCATTCCTCGTTGGCCTATCTGCAGCGCTTCCCGTTCGACACCATCAAGATCGACCAGTCCTTCGTGCGCACCACCAACCGCGGCACCCGCCCGGTGATCCTGAAGTCGATCATCGCGCTCGCGCATGATCTCGGCATGGACGTGGTCGCCGAAGGCGCCGAGACAGACTCCGACGCGGTCGAGCTCTACCAGATGGGCTGCGAATACGCGCAGGGCTTCGCCTTCGGCGAGCCGATGGACGCGGACGCGGCGATGCGTCTGCTCACGGAAGTGCGGCTGGAAGCGGCGAGCTAGGCTCTTGTCTTACCCTCCCCCTCCAGGGGAGGGTGAAACCGGCCGCGCGGGCCGAGCTCACCTGCGCTGCTTCTTCTTGGTGAACCGCACGCTCTGGCCGTCCGGCATCCGCGTCGCGACGAAGCCCGCGGCGAGGCAGGCTTCGCGCTGCGGCATCTGGATGTCGGGGCTGCGGAGGCTGTCCCACCACGAGGCGCGATTCGCCGCACGCGGCAGGGCCGAGCCGATGATCTCCTCGATCTGCTCGAAGCTCAGCACGAATTCCGTTTGCTTTTGCCGCATCAGGTAATCCCGCAGCGCGTCGTAATCGTTCACAATCGTCCTCTCGTCCCAGCTCCGCTGCCCAAAAGCGATGCCTGCGGAAACCAATTCTTAACTCATTGCGGTCGCGCCGTCCCGGCTTAAACACTACGCAAGATTTCGGGCGCATCCACTAGTGTCGGGAGCAATCGATGCAGTCTGGATGGCGCGACGTCACGACCCGCCGGCCGTGGCGGATTTCGGCGAAGCTGCTGATCATATCGTCCGTCGTGACGGTGATCGGCTTTTCCGCCATTTGCGTCAACGTCATGCTGGACATGCGCCGCGGCGAGGAGGCCCTCGCGCGCCAGACGCTGGACAATCTGGCCACCTCCATCGAAGCAGATATCAGCCGCAACATCGAGATCTACGATCTCTCCCTGAAGGCGGTCGCCAGCAACATGCTGCTGCCGGAGATCAACGCGGTCTCGAAGCCGATCCGTCACCTGATCCTGTTCGATCACGCAATCACGGCGCGGCACTTCGGCGCCATCCAGGTGTTCGATGCCGAGGGCAGGCTGACCATCGACGCCTCCACGCTCGATCCCCCGCCGGAGAACCGGAGCGAGGAGGATTACTTCCGGGTTCATCGCGACGATCCCGACGCCGGCCTCTTCATCAGCCGTCCGATGCTGTTCCGCGGCGCCTATTCCATCGTGCTGAGCCGGCGCATCAGCGATACCGACGGCGGCTTCCTGGGGGTCGTCACCGGCTCGATCCGTTTCAGCTATTTCCACGAATTGTTCGAGCGCCTGAACCTCGATCCCGACGATACCATCACCGTGCTGACGCGCGATCGCACCATCATGATGCGGCGGCCGTTCGATCTCGACGTCATCGGCAAGAATCTCGGGACGCAGCAGAGCTGGAAGGCCGACAATCTCAAGGCCGGCGGGTCCTATGCGGGCCAGGGCCCGGTGGACGCGACGCCGCGCCTCTACGTCCGCAGCACCGGCCCGGGTCCGCTGTTCGTGGTGGCAGGCAAGCCGCTCGCCGCCGTGTTCGAGCTCTGGCAGAAGGAAGCCTACCGCATCGGCGCCGTGGTCCTGGCGCTCATCCTGTTCATGCTGGCCTCGACGCTGGTGCTCGCCCGCGAGATCAGCCGGCGTGCCGAAGCCGAGCGCAAGCTCGAGGAGATGGCGACGACGGATGCGCTCACCGGCCTGAAGAACCGCCGCAAGTTCGACCAGGTCATCGACGTCGAATGGCGCCGCGCGATGCGCCAGAAGACGCCGGTCGCGCTGCTGATGATCGATGCCGATCACTTCAAGGCCTACAACGACACGTTCGGCCATCAGGCCGGCGACCAGGTGCTGGTCGGCATCGCGATCTGCATTTCCGATTCGGTGCGGCGGTCCGGCGACTGCGCCGCGCGCTATGGCGGCGAGGAATTCGCGGTGCTGCTGCCGAACACTTCGGCCGCCGAGGCCTTCAAGGTCGCCGAGACGATCCGCGCCAAGGTGCAGGGCTGGTCCGACGACCAGGCGGCGTCGACGGTCTCCTGCGGCATTGCGGGCCTGGTTCCTACCACCGGCCTGGACTGGCCGATCCTGGTCGCCGCCGCCGACAAGGCGCTCTATGCGGCGAAAGCCGGCGGCCGCAACCAGTCCGTGGTCGCGAGCCTTCCGAAGCTGTCGCTGGTGGCTTGAGGCCTCCGTGTCGTCCCCGCGAACGCGGGGATCCATACCGAGGAATCTATCAATCGTTGCCGGCAGCAGTACCGAACGGCGAGTCTTCGCCAAACTACTCCCTGTGATTATGGGTCCCGGATCTGCGCTTCGCTTGTCCGGGACGACACCGAGAGTGGCAGCTACTGCCCCAGATACTTCTTCATCTCCGCAATGAGCCCATCACGCAGTTCCGGCCGCTTCAGGCCGTAGGCGATGTTGGCGCGGAGGAAGCCGGGCTTGGAGCCGCAATCATGGCGCTCGCCCTCGAACTCGACGCCGTAGAATTTCTGCGACTTGGCGAGGCCGATCATGGCGTCGGTGAGCTGGATCTCGCCGCCGGCGCCGCGCTCCTGGGTCTCCAGGATCTTGAAGATCTCCGGCTGGAGGATGTAGCGGCCGGTGATGGAGAGGTTGGAGGGCGCGGTGCCCTTGGCCGGCTTCTCGACCATGCCGTCGACCTCGAACATCTTGCCGGTGCGCTTGCCGACGCCGCAGATGCCGTATTGATGGGTGAGATGGTCGGGCACGGCCTCGACCGCGATGACGTTGGATTTTTCGCCGAGCGTTGAAGCCGTCTCGATCATCTGCTTCAGGCAGCCGGTCGTGTTGAGCACGAGCTCATCGGGCAGCACCACCGCGAACGGCTCGTTGCCGACGATGTCGCGCGCGCACCAGACCGCGTGGCCGAGGCCGAGCGGCGCCTGCTGGCGGGTGAAGCTGACGGCGCCGGCCTCCGGCTGGTTCTGCGCCAGGATGTCCTGCTCGGCTTTCTTGCCGCGCGCGGCGAGCGTCGCGTCGAGCTCAAACATCTTGTCGAAATGATCTTCGATGACGTTTTTGTTGCGGCCGGTGACGAAAATGAAATGCTCGATGCCGGCTTCCCTCGCCTCGTCATAGACGTACTGGATCAGCGGCTTGTCGACGATGGTCAGCATTTCCTTCGGCATCGCCTTGGTGGCGGGCAGGACGCGGGTGCCGAGGCCGGCGACGGGGAATACGGCTTTGCGAATTTTCATGGGACAGATCGAATACCTGAGGACGTGAAGGGAGCAATGGTATCTTGCTAACTTGTTTGCAGCCGCTAACAAAGGCGGATGTGGGGCCTCGCGCTCACAGAGTTGAGAAAAAGGCCGACACCAAAATTTCACCTTTGTTAAGCTATTGGCAACCGGTACCGGGCCTCCTGAAGGCGGATTTTCGGCCGGACAGGTAGGGTATGATGCAATCAGTGGCAGCGCTGGCGAAACGTGCTGGATTTGTGACCGGCGCAATGATGCTTGCGGCCGCTGTGCTGCTGCCTGTCAGCGCGCACGCCCAGGCGCAGAACGGCTTGTCGAACCTGTTCGGCGGTATTTTCTCCGGCTCGAATCCAGCGCCCTCTCAGCCGGCGCCCGGCCCCGGCGGCGCCTTGCCGTGGACCGGCGAGGACGGCGCCTCCGGCCACCCGCTGATGACGGCCGCCGCGATCCGCGAAGCGGCCGCCAACTTCAACAATTGCGTTGCGGGGATGTGGCCCGATGCCGCACGGCGCAACATCACGCAGGAGAATTTCCAGCGCTTCACGGCCGGGCTTACACCCGATTTGCGCATCATGGATCTGATGGACTCGCAGCCCGAGTTCACCAAGTCGATCTGGGACTATCTCGACATCCTCGTGAACGACAACCGCCTCGCCAAGGGCCGCGAGGTCCTCGCCAAATACAAGGCGCAGTTCGACGCCACCGAAAAGGCCACCGGCGTCGACCGCTACATCATCGCCTCGATCTGGGGCATCGAGTCCAATTACTCGACGCAGATGGGCGACCGCAGCGTGCTGCAATCGACCGCGACGCTCGCCTGCATCGGCCGCCGCCAGGCCTATTTCAAGGACGAGTTTCTCTCCGCGCTGGAGATCCTCAACCGCGGCGATCTCAGGCCTGAGCAGATGCGCGGCTCCTGGGCCGGCGCCTTCGGCCCGACCCAGTTCATGCCGACCGCGTTCAAACGCTTTGCCGTGGATGGCGATGGCGACGGACGGCGCGACGTCGTCGACAATCCCACCGATCTGATCGCCTCGACCGCCAACAATCTGAAGAAGGACGGCTGGCAGGCCGGCCAGACCTGGGGCTACGAGGTCGTGGTGCCCCAGGGCTTCAACTACATGCTGGCTGATCGCGCCAAGGCGATGACGATGGCGCAGTGGGAGAAGCTCGGGCTCAAGCGCCCGGCCAACCAGCCCTTCCCGCATCCGGCCGAGAAAGCCTATCTGCTGGCGCCCGCCGGCGCGCAGGGTCCGGGCTTCCTGATGCTGCAGAATTACCGCGTCATCATGAAGTACAACCCGGCCGAGGCTTATGCGCTGGCGATCGGCCATTTCGCCGACCGCCTGCGCGGCGGCCAGCCCTTCGTGCAGCCCTGGCCGCGGCAGGAGCGCGAGCTGTCCCGCACCGAACGGCTGGAACTCCAGCAGCTGCTGGCCCAGCGCGGCTTCTACAAGGGCACCCCGGACGGCCAGTTCGGCGGCCAGACCCGGGAGGCGCTGCGCAATTTCCAGGCCTCCATCGGGGTCCCCGCCGACGGATTTGCCTCCTCGGACGTGCTGGACCGCCTCCGCGGGCGGTAAAACCACCCCGAAAGTAACCCTGAACAGGGATTTTGCCCGATCGCCTTGACGGGGACGGCTGTTCCCCGGTGTATGGCAGAAGAATCCGCAAAGAGAATCTGCCCGTTTGGCGCCTGATTCCGCTATTATATCGAGCCTGTCCCGATCCCCATTGCGCGTGCCTGAGATCGCATGTCGAAGAAGTCCCTGTTCAAGGCGCTGACCGAGACCGGCCCGCTGATCGCGCTGGGGACGGCGCTTGCGATTCTGGTCTCCGTCGCGGGACCCGCCTCGGCGCAGTTCTTCAACTTCCCCGGCTTCGGCGGCCCGCCGCAGCGGCAGGCCCCGCCACCGCGAAACGGTGGAGGCGGCGGCTGGTTCGGTGGCGACTTCTTCGCGCCATTCCAGCAGCCGCAGCAGCAGCAGGCGCCGCGCCAGGATTTTTCGCGCGCGCCGGCACCAGCCAAGCGCGACACCACGCCCGACAAGAACGTGCTGGTGATCGGCGACGCCATGGCCGACTGGCTCGCCTACGGCCTCGAAGACGCCTACACCGAGCAGCCCGACATGGGCGTGATCCGCAAGCACAAGACCACGTCCGGCCTGATCAAGTACCAGCCGAAGGGTGAGCCCGCGGACTGGACGGCAGCAGCGAAGGGGATTCTCGAGACCGAGAAGCCTGATGTGATCGTCGTCATGCTCGGCCTCAACGACCGCATCTCGATCCGCGAGGCCGCACCCGACAAATCCGACAAGGCGACGGACAAGAAGAACGACAAAGGCGCGCGCGCCAAGCCACCGGCCAAGCCGGGCGATGCTAAACCCGACACGGCCGCCAAGCCGGACGACAAGCCGGCCGACGCCGACCTGCCGCAAGACGATGCCGACAACGCCGACACGCCGGCCGTCGCAACACCGGAGAAGACCGCGCGCAACCCGAACGGCCTCTACGATTTCCGCGACGAGCGCTGGGTCGAGCTCTACGGCAAGAAGATCGAGGAGCTGGCCAACGTCCTCAAGTCGAAGGGCGTGCCGGTGCTCTGGGTCGGCCTGCCCGCAATCCGCGGCCCCAAGGGCACCGCGGACATGCTGTTCCTGGATTCGCTCTACCGCGAAGGCGCGGCCAAGGCCGGCATCACCTATGTCGATGTCTGGGACGGCTTTGTCGACGAAGCCGGCCGCTTCCTCCAGAAGGGCCCGGACTTCGAAGGCCAGATCCGCCAGCTCCGCAGCTATGACGGCGTCTATTTCACGAAACCCGGCGCACGCAAGCTCGCCCACTATGTCGAGCGCGAGATCACGCGCCTGCTCGCCGGACGCTCCGGCCCGTTTGCGCTCCCGAGCGAGCCTGCGACCCCCGACACCAGCGCCGAGCCCGGCAAGCCCGCGCCGCGGCCGCTGGCGGGACCGATCGTGCCGCTGGTAGCGGCCTCGATCTCGGCCGATCAATTGCTGGGCGGACCGGGTTCGCGTCCCGCTGCCGTCGATGCGCTCGCCGCGAAGACGATGGTGAAGGGTGAGCCGCTGGCCGCGCCCGCCGGCCGTGCCGATGATTATGCCTGGCCGCGCCGCGAAGTCGGCCGCGAGCAGGCCAAGGGCGATACGCCGATGGCTGCGACGACGCCGGATGGTGCTGCTGCGGCTCCCGGTACGCCAAGCGCTGCCGCTGCAATCGCGCCGCCAAGACTCGCGCCGAAGAAGCCGCCGGTACAGCAGCAGCCGCAGCAGCCGGCCCAGGCAACGCCGGCATTCCGCGATTTCTTCGGCTTCGGCTCTCCGCAACCACCGCCGCGTCAATTCGCGCCGGCGCCGCGTAATCCCAATCCCGCGATCCCGCGCCCGCCCGGTAACGTCGGGCGATCGGCGGAGATGTTCCGGTGGTAGTTTTTCTGAATTGAGATCTCGTGTCCCGGACGCGCTGCAGCGTGTAACGCTGCTGCGCAGAGCCGGGACCCAGCACTGCGACATTCACAAAAGATGGGCCCGGCTCAGCAAAGCGGCGTTACCGGACGATGCTACGCATCGCCTAGGCCGCGTGGCGTCCGGGGCACGAGAGACGGGAGCTTTGGCTCAGCCGTAATAGCGCCAGCGCGGCGGCGGGCGACGGGCGGGACGCGACATCAGAAGCGCGAGTGCGAAGCCGATCCCGCCGGCGATCAGCAGCGCACCGAGCGGATTGTCCTGCACCTTCTTGGCAATCGCCTGCGAACCGTCGCGCAAGGTCTCGGCCGGCTTGTCGTAGGCATCCTTGGCGTAGCCGGCCGCAGTCTCGCCGGCGTCGCGCACGGCGTCCTTGGCCTGGCCGTAGAGATTCTGCACGGTGCCGGCGGCTTCCCGCGCCTTGCCTGACGCCTGTGTCTGCGCATCGCCAGCGAGATCACCGACGGCGCCTTCTACGCGCCCAGCGAATTCCTTGGCCGATCCGACGATCCGATCCTTGTCCATGTTGCTCCTCCTCGGGGGTCAACCCAAGTAACCGATCAGGAGCAGCGCGGTTCCAAGTGTTTGCGAAAGTGTAGCCCGCACGAAGGTGCGTAGCCCGGATGGAGCGAAGCGAAATCCGGGGCAGCGTCAACCGTATTGAAGAATCCCGGATTGCGCTTCGCTCCATCCGGGCTACGGGACGGGCTACAAGATCAGTCCCCCATCGACCACCAGCGTTTGGCCAATGATGTAGGACGACAGCGGCGAGGCGAGGAACAGCGCCGCGCCCGCCATGTCAGCCGGCGTGCCCAATCGCCGCAGCGGAATGCGCGACAGCGCGCCTTCGAGCCGCTTGGGATTGTCGGTGGTCACCTTCGTCATCTTGGTGTCGACGAGGCCGGGCGCGATACCGTTGACGCGGATGCCATCCTCGGCCCAGGCCTCGCCCAGCGTCCGCGTCAATCCGACTGCGCCGGTCTTCGAGGCGTTGTAGGCGGGATTGCCCATGGTGGAATGATAGGCTGCGGTCGAGGACACCATGATCAGCGCGCCCTTGCTATCGCGCAGCATGGAGTGAAACCGCGTCGCGCAGGCCATCAGGCTCATCAGATTGACCTCGACGACCTTGCGGAAGCCGGCCATCTCGAACTCGCCGCGGCGATAGAGCACCGCGCCCTGCGCGAGCACGAGCACATCGAGACGATCGAAGGACGGCGTGAACGCTTCCACCGCGCCGGCGTTGCCGACGTCGAGCTGCTCATAGGAAAGACCCGTGAGATCGGAGCCTTCTTGCGCCGAATATTCCGCAGGATGAGCACGCGTGCCGCAGACTGCAACTTGCGCGCCCCTGGTGCGAAAGGCTTGCGCGATGCCATTGCCGATGCCGCTGGAACCGCCGACCACCAGCACCTGCTTGCCTGAGAAATCGAGCTCGTTCGCCATCGCGGCCTCCCCTTTTGTTTTGCTTGTTTGACCTGTCTGCGGATCGATGCCAGCCTTGTCCATCTCATAACAAGAAACAAGAGACGCGAGGAAACGGCATGTCCGAATTCAAGGAGCTCAGCCGGTCGGTGAGGGGCCTGACCGTTCTCGTCACGGGTGCGGCGAGCGGCATGGGGCGCGCGACAGCGCGCGTGTTCGCCGCTGACGGCGCGAACGTCGCCGTCACCGACTTTGACGAGCAGGGCGCGCTGTCCGTTGCCAAGGAGACTGCCGCGAACGCCGGATCCGCGAAGGCGTGGAAGCTCGATGTCGCCGATGGCGGCGAGATCAAGCGCGTCGTTGGCGATGTCGCGGCGCATTTCGGCGGGCTCGACATCATCGTCAACAATGCCGGCATCTCCGTGCGCGTCGCGATTGACGACGAGGCTTACGAAGACGCCTGGGCCAAGGGGATCGCCGTGATGCTGACGGCGCATCCGCGCATCATCCGCGCCGCGCTGCCGCACCTGCGCAAATCGAAGAGCCCGCGCATCGTCAACATCGCCTCGACCGAAGCACTCGGCGCCACCGCATTGCACAGCCCCTATTCGGCGGCGAAGGGCGGCGTGGCGAGCCTCACGCGCTCGCTCGCCGTCGAGCTCGGGCGCGAAGGCATCACCGTCAACTGCATCTGCCCGGGCCCGATCCGCACCGCCATCACCGACCGCATCTCCGAAGAGCACAAGACCATCTACGCCAAGCGCCGCACTGCACTGGGACGCTACGGCGATCCCGAGGAGGTCGCGCATATGACGCTGAGCCTGTGCCTGCCAGCTGCGTCTTTCCTCACCGGCGCGGTGATCCCTGTCGACGGAGGCCTGATGGCGCGCAACGCGTGAGCGGTATCAAAGGCGCGTAGCCCGGATGGAGCGTAGCGCAATCCGGAAAGGTCTTTCCGCGGGGCAAGAACCCCGGATTACGCTGCGCTCCATCCGGGCTACGGGCTGCCATGCGTGGCAAGCGTTGACATCTGCTAGTGCGGGAGTAGCTTTTTTCATCGGCAGAGCGGGACCAACCGCTCGCGGTTCGCGGGAGAAACACCATGACGATCGCCATCCGGCAGCTTCAGAAACATTTTGTCGGCGAGGTTTCGGGCCTCGACCTGCGAAAGCCTCTCACCGAGACCGAGGCGCGCGAGGTCGAGGCTGCCATGGACAAATATGCGGTGCTGGTCTTCCACGACCAGGACATCACCGACGAGCAGCAGATGGCCTTCGCGCTGAATTTTGGCCAGCGCGAGGACGCGCGCGGCGGCACCGTGACCAAGGAAAAGGACTACCGGCTGCAATCGGGCCTCAACGACGTCTCCAATCTCGGCAAGGACGGCAAGCCGCTGGCGAAGGACAGCCGCGCGCATCTGTTCAACCTCGGCAACTGCCTGTGGCATTCCGACAGCTCGTTTCGCCCGATCCCCGCGAAATTCTCGCTGCTGTCGGCGCGGGTGGTGAACCCGAAGGGCGGCAATACCGAGTTCGCCGACATGCGCGCGGCCTATGACGCGCTCGATGACGACACCAAGGCGGAGATCGAGGATCTCGTCTGCGAGCACTCGCTGATGTATTCGCGCGGATCGCTCGGCTTCACCGAGTATACTGACGACGAAAAGCAGATGTTCAAGCCGGTGCTGCAACGCCTGGTGCGCACCCATCCGGTGCATCGACGCAAGTCGCTGTATCTCTCATCGCATGCCGGCAAGATCGTCAGCATGAGCGTGCCGGAGGGGCGGCTGTTGCTGCGCGATCTCAACGAGCACGCGACGCAGGCCGAGTTCGTCTACGTCCACAAATGGAAGCTGCATGATCTCGTGATGTGGGACAACCGCCAGACCATGCATCGCGTCCGCCGCTACGACCAGTCCCAGCCCCGCGACATGCGCCGCGCGACGGTGGCGGGGACGGAGCCGACGGTACAGCAGCAGGCGGCGGAATAGGCGCGCGGCATATTCCGCTGTCGTCCCGGACAAGCGCAGCGCAGATCCGGGACCCATAACCACAGGCTGTGGTTTGGCGAAGACTAGTGGTGACCAGCCCGCTTCAACAACGACTTCCTGGGATTATGGGTCCCGGATCTGCGCTCCGTTCTGGACAACGCTACGCGTTGCCAGAAGCTCCGCTTGTCCGGGACGACAGCGGAGGTTGGCGCAACAGCTACGCGTGTCCCGCCTCGTTCGAGAGCATGCCGGGATCGATGCCGATCTTGCGCAGCGCGCGGCCGTACTTCTCGTCGACATCGTCGCCGAAAATCAAATCCGAATCCGCATCGCAATGCAGCCAGCCGTTGCCCTGGATTTCGGTCTCGAGCTGGCCCGGCGCCCAGCCGGCATAACCAAGTGCGAGGATGGCGTGCTTCGGGCCGGAGCCGTTGGCGATCGCCCGCAGGATGTCGACGGTCGCGGTGAGGCAGACGCCGTCGTCGATCCGGAGCGTCGCGTTCTCGATGTAGAAATCGCTGGAATGCAGCACGAAGCCGCGGCCGGTATCGACTGGGCCGCCGCGCAGCACCTTCATGCTTTCGGCGTTCTCCGGCAGCTTGATATGCTCGCCCTTCTTGATGATGCCGAGCTGCTGCAGCAGCTCCGGGAAGTCGATGCTGCCGGCGGGATGATTGACGATGATGCCCATCGCGCCCTCGGCGGAATGCGCACAAAGATAGATCACCGAGCGCTCGAAGCGCTCATCACCCATCACGGGCATCGCGATCAGGAGCTGGCCGTCGAGATAACCGGCCGAACTGGGGAGCGCGGGGGCCGCGCTGCGGGTGCTTTCGCCCGTCCTTTTGCCTGTGGGAGCCATCGGTGAAGCACTCCGGTTTCAATTCCTATCCTGATGTCGGGCCGGGCCGCTGTCAAATCAAGGCTTGCATGGACTTGATTCAGGTGCATCCATCACAAGCAATTCAATGGTTTGCCCAGGGGCGACCCTGTAAAGACGTGCCATGCTGACAAGAGTTCCCCTGCATGCGGCGATTGGCGTCGCAACAACCCTGCTTGCGTCGTCGATGACGCTTGCTGCCCGCGCCGACGACGCTTCGCCCTGGCAGCGCGACGGCCATTCCGCAGTGCGATTGCTGGCGGGATCGCGCAGCGGCGCCGTCCTGCTTGGCGGTATCGCCTTCCAGCTCCAGCAGGGATGGAAGACCTACTGGCGCATCCCCGGCGATTCCGGCGTTCCGCCGCGGTTCGATTTCTCCAAATCGGACAATGTTGAAGCGGTGACGGTGATGTGGCCGGCGCCGCTGAAATTCGATGACGGCGCTGGTGGGCATTCGATCGGCTATCACGGCCAAATCGTGCTGCCTCTGCGCATCGTACCCAAGGCGCCCGACAAGCCGGTGACGCTGCGCGCCGAGATCAACTACGCCGTGTGCGAGAAGCTCTGCGTTCCCGTCGAGGCCAATGTCGAGCTCGGCTTCAACAACGTCGCCTCGACCGAGGACGCCAATCTGCGTGCCGCGCTCGACACCGTGCCAAAGCCTGCCACGATCGGTGATCCCAATCCGCTGACCATCCGCGACGTCAGACGCGACGGGCCCAAGAATGTCGTGGTCGACGTGGTCGTGCCCGATGGCCGCGGCGTCAATTTGTTCGTGGAAGGGCCGACGCCCGATTGGGCGTTGCCGATCCCGGCGCCGGTCGAGCGCAGCCCACCCGGCGTGCAGCGATTTTCCTTCGAGCTCGACGGACTGCCGCCGGGCGCCAAGCCCGACGGAGCGGCGCTGAAGTTCACGCTCGTCGCGCCTGAGAAGTCGTACGAGTTCAATACGAATCTGGAGTGAGCCGGAGCTGAGTTGCGCTGCCAGCGCGACATATTCAGCTGTCGTCCCGGGGCGCGCGCAGCGCGAGCCCGCGACCCATAGCCACAGGGAGTGGTTTGGCGAAGACTCGGAGTTACCAGCCAGCGCAACAATTTCTCGCTGGGGTTATGGGTCCCCGCCCCCGTGCGCAATTGCGCATTAGGCAGGGACGACGCCGGTGGCTGGAGTGGCAGCATGCCTCACCCAACCCAATCTTAACGAATGGTTGCTAATCCCCAAGGGCTACCGCATCAGGCCTGCCGCAGCATGCGGGACGTCTGATACGGACGCCCTGGGGATCTCGAATTGGCCGTGATGGATGCAGAACCCGCAACGACCGGACCTGCCGGCCTCATCGCGCGGCTGCGCGCGAAGCTGACGGGCGGGTCGAACGAAGCGTCGCTGACGCGGCGGTTGGCCGGCACCATCTTCATCATCCGGGTGATCAGCGCGGGACTTGCCTATTTCTCGCAGGTTCTGCTCGCGCGCTGGATGGGGACGTCCGACTACGGCATCTATGTCTATGTCTGGACCTGGGTGCTGCTGCTCGGCAGCATGATGGACTTCGGCATCTCGGCCTCCGCGCAAAAGATCATTCCCGAATATCGCACCAGCGGCGAGCATGCGCTGCTGCGCGGCTTTCTCTCCGGCAGCCGCTGGCTGACCTTTGCCGCGTCCACGCTGATGTCGCTGGGGCTCGCCGGTATCGTCAAGCTGCTCTCGCCCTGGATCGATCCGACCGAGGTGCTGCCGCTCTATATCGGCTGCATGACGCTGCCCGCCTTCGTCGTCGCCAACACCCAGGACGGCATCGCGCGCTCGCATGACTGGATGCGGCTCGGCCTGATGCCGCAATTCATCATCCGCCAGGCGCTGATCATCGGCATCACGGCCGCTGCCTTCCTGCTCGGCTATCACCTCGGCGCGGTCGCCGCGATGGTCGCGAGCGCCGGCGCGGTGTGGATCGCGATGACCGGGCAGATGGTGGTGCTGAACCGCAAGCTCGCCGATCACATCGAGCCGGGGCCCAAGACCTACGACATCGGCGGCTGGCTCGCCGTCTCGCTGCCGATCCTGCTGGTCGAGAGCTTTTACCTGCTGCTGTCCTATACCGACGTGCTGGTGCTTCAGCAGTTCCGCCCATCGGACGAGGTCGGTGTCTATTTCGCGGTGGTGAAGACGCTCGCCCTGGTCTCGTTCATCCACTACGCGATGTCGGCGACCACAGCGCATCGCTTCGCCGAGTACAACGCGCTCGGCGACAAGGCGCGCCTGTCGGCCTATGTCGCGCATGCCATCAACTGGACGTTCTGGCCCTCGCTGGCCGCGACCATCGTGCTGCTTGCACTTGGCAAGCCGCTACTCTGGCTGTTCGGCCCGCAATTCACGGTCGGCTACGACATCATGTTCGTCGCCGCGATCGGCCTCGTGGTGCGCGCCGCGATTGGACCGGTCGAGCGCCTGCTCAACATGCTCGGCCAGCAGAAGATCTGTGCGCTGGCCTACGCGCTGGCCTTCGTGATGAACCTCGTGCTCTGCATCGCGCTGGTGCCACGCTTCGGCGGTCACGGCGCCGCGGCCGCGACCTCGATCTCGCTGACATTCGAGACAGTGCTGCTGTTCTGGATCGTGCGCCAGCGGCTCGGCCTGCACGTGCTGGCGTTTGGCAAATAGGCGCTGCCACCCGGGTTGCCGGCCTGGAGAATGGCTGTTTCGCGCCTTGCGCGGCGGCGACTAAAACCCCCTCCCCGCCCGCCGCCTGTAGCAAGATTTTTCTTATTCAACCCAAGAGGTTGCGCTTCAGGGAAATTTTATTCTACGTCATATTGCCCGACCGACGAGATAAACCTAAGATTCCCCAGACATGATTGATCCGCTCTATGTCGCCTCCGGATTTGGCGTCGGCCTGCTTGTCGGGATGACCGGCGTGGGTGGCGGCTCGCTGATGACGCCGCTGCTGATCCTGCTGTTCGGCATCCACCCCTCCACCGCCGTCGGCACCGACCTGCTCTATGCCGCCGCCACCAAGACCGGCGGCAGCGTGGTGCATGGCTGGTCGCGGAGCGTGCACTGGCCCGCCGTGCTGCGGCTCGCCTGCGGCAGCATTCCGGCGAGCGCGCTGACGCTGCTCGTGCTGTGGAAGCTCGACCTCAGGAGCGATTCCGAGCGCAGCCTGGTCAACTTGGTGCTGTGCTTTGCACTGCTGCTGACCGCGACCTCGCTGATCTTCCGCAAGGCCCTCATGGAGCGCTATCGCGGCCGGCTGGAACGTGTCGACGATCGTACCACGGCGATCGCGACCGTCGTCACCGGCATCGTGCTCGGCGTGCTGGTCTCGATCTCGTCCGTCGGTGCCGGCGCGGTCGGCGTCACCGTGCTGCTGCTGCTCTATCCGCGCCTGCCGATGGCGACCATCGTCGGCTCGGACATCGCGCATGCGGTGCCGCTGACGCTGGTCGCCGGGGCCGGACATTGGGCACTCGGCGACGTCGATTGGGCCCTGATGGGCGTGCTTCTGCTGGGCTCGTTGCCCGGCATCATCGTCGGCAGTCTCAGTGCGACGCGCGTCCCCGAGACGGTGCTGCGCCTGACGCTTGCCTGCGTGCTGTTCGTGGTCGCAGGCAAGATCATGTTCGCGGAGCTGAACCTGTCGTCGGCCATCGTGACGGCGCTGGCCTGGACGCATTAGGCCAGCCACCCGCCCCAGCTGTCATCGCCCGGCTTGACCGGGCGATCCAGTATTCCAGAGCCTGACGTTGGCGAACTCGCTCTTGCAACTTCCGCCGCGGCGTACTGGATGCCCCGCTTTCGCGGGGCATGACACCGGTCGTTACTCCGCCGTCCAGCCGCCGTCGATCGACAGGTTGGTGCCGGTGATCTGCGCGGCATCGTCGCCGCACAGGAACAGCGCGAGCGCTGCGACCTGCTCGGAGGTGACGAACTCCTTGGTCGGCTGCGCGTCGAGCAGCACGTCGTTGATGACCTGCTCGCGCGTGAGGTTGCGCGCCTTCATCGTGTCGGGGATCTGCTTCTCCACCAGCGGCGTCCAGACATAGCCGGGGCTGATGCAGTTGCAGGTGATCTTGTGGGTCGCGACCTCGAGCGCCACGGTCTTGGTCAGTCCGGCGATGCCGTGCTTGGCCGACACATAGGCGGACTTGAAGGGCGAGGCGACCAGAGAATGCGCCGACGCCGTGTTGATGATACGGCCCCAGCCCTTCTTCTTCATGCCGGGCACCGCCGCGCGGATGGCATGGAAAGCCGAGGACAGGTTGATCGCGATGATCTGGTCCCACTTCTCGACCGGGAATTCCTCGATCGGCGAGACGAACTGGATGCCGGCATTGTTGACGAGGACGTCGACGGAGCCGAACGACTTCTCGCCGAGCGCGATCATCCCGGCGATCTCGGCGGGCTTGGTCATGTCGGCCGGCGAATACACCGCCTTCACGCCGAAGTCGGACTCGATCTTGGCGCGCTCCTTCTCGATGTCTTCCGGCGAGCCGAAGCCGTTGATGACGACATTGGCGCCGGCGGCGGCGAAGGCGCGCGCATAGGCGAGCCCGATGCCGCTGGTCGAACCGGTCACGACGGCGTTCTTGCCTGACAGACTACCCATGTTATTCGCTCCTTTTTGGCGGGGGCGCGGTGACGTCCCCCGTGAGATCGTAGGTCACCATGGTCTCGCCGGACTGCGGCCGCTCGAGCCAGTCCTTGTGGCGCATCGACAGATGCACGTCGCGCACGCCCGCTTCCCAATGCTCGACCATGGCGACATGCGAGAAGTCGTAATCCTTCGACGAGGATTCGTAGTTCTTGCTGCGATAGATCAGGTGCACCACGGTGACCGTGCTTTCACGCGATACCTTCGCGAGGAACTCCACGGAAGGATCATTCTTCAGATAATCGGGCAATTTGGAAATCAGATCGCGCACGGCCCGGCGCGCATTATGGATCTGCTTGTTCTTGTCGGTGTTCATCCGCGTGCGGCTGGAGAAGCGGATGTCCTTCTCGCGCTCGGTCGCCTCGAGCAGCGAATTCGGCAGATCGCCGCGGGCGCTGAACAGGTCGACCTGGAAGATCAGCATGTCGCGAGCGACCTCGGCATCGAGCACGTAGTCGAGCGGCGTGTTGGAGGCGATGCCTCCGTCCCAGTAGTGCTCGCCTTCGATCACGACGGACGGAAAGCCCGGCGGCAGCGCGCCGGAGGCCATGATGTGCTCGGGGCCGATGGTCTTGCCGAGCTTCTTGAACTCGTAATTGTCGAAATATTTGAAGTTGCCCGAGGTGACGCCGACGGCGCCGACCGACAGGCGCGTCTTCAGATCGTTGATGCGATCGAAATCGACCAGGCGCTCTAGCGTCTTCTTCAGCGGCGCGGTGTCGTAATAGCTCTCGGCCTGCTTGCTGCCGGGCGGCCAGAGCGGTGCGGGCGGAATGCGCGGCGTGAAGAAGCCAGGCACGCCGAAGGTCGCGATCAATGCGGCACTGGTCGAATTGAACAGCTCGCGGCTGTGATCGCTCTTGCCGATCGGCTTCCACGGCACCGGCGCCGACACCATCTCCCAGAATTCCTTGAGCCGCTTGACGCGGGTTTGTCCCTCGTTGCCGGCGATGATGGCGGCGTTGACCGCGCCGATCGAGATGCCGGCGACCCATTCCGGCTCGAAGTCGAAATGGCACAGCGCCTGATAGGCGCCGGCCTGATAGGAGCCGAGCGCCCCACCGCCCTGGAGGACCAGGACGCGCTGCGCCTTCGCGGGGACTGTTGCGACTTCCGGGCTATGATCTGTCATCTGGGAACAATAGCAAAAGGCGAGCCACCGTGGCGACAGTCCGCCGCGGCGTCAATGCATCCCGGGATCAAGTCTGGCTTATCGGGGGTCGGTCGAGGCCAGGATCATGGTCCAGAACACCTTGTATTTGGTGCCGGGAGCATAGCCCGCCGCGATGCCCAGTTTTGTGACACCGCTCTTGAGCATGTTGGCGCGATGCGGGGGCGAGTCGCGCCAGCCGGAAAACGCTTCCGCCAGCGTATGATAGCCCGCCGAGACGTTCTCGACCGCCACCGTTGCCGGATAGCCGCCCGCGCTGAGGCGCTTGGCCAGCGGCGCGCGGACGTCATGGTCCATCTTGTTGGCCGCCGCCATGGCCTGGGACTGGGATTCGGCGAGCCGCATCAGATCGGGGTCGATCACGACGGTCCCGAGGGCGTTGTTCTGGCGGTATTGCGAGATCATGATCGCTGCCGCCTGCGCATCGAGCTTGGCGCCCGGGACCGACATGTCGGCATACATGGTCGGCTGCTGGACCGGTGCTTCGTTGCCCGCGCAGCCGGCGAGAAGCAAAATGATTGATATCGCGGCCGCGGCGCGCATTTTCAGGAGCCCCCAATGAGGGGCCGTTGTTGCATACCAACCGTGGCTGAAAGGTGAATATTGAGGAAGATTTGAGCTTTTGGCCGAGGCGCTTAGCCCGCAAATATCCGGTAGCGGCGCGGTTCGAGGCCGATCGTGTCGCCGGCGCGCAGTTCCCTGTCGCGGGGGGCGTCGATCTCGATGGTCTCGCCGCCGGATAGCTCCACCTCGGCCCGCTGCACCGGGCCGAAATTCCGGACGTGCTGCACGGCGCCCTCGAAGGCACCGCTTCCGGGCGGGCCGACCAGCATGTCATGTCGCCGCACGAACAGTTTTGACGCGCCAGGCGTAAGCCCGTCCGCCGCGAGCCGAAGCGGGCGGTCGCCGAGCCTGATGACGCCGCCTTCGACCTGGACCGGCAGCTCGATGGATTCGCCGATGAAGCCGTGGACGAAGGCGGTCGCTGGGCTTTCATAGACGTCGTCGGGCGAGCCGATCTGCTCGATCCTGCCCTTGTCCATCACCACGACGCGGTTGGCGACTTCGAGCGCCTCCTCCTGGTCGTGGGTGACGAAGATCGAAGTGACGTTGATCTCCTGGTGCAGCGAGCGCAGCCATCGGCGCAGCTCCTTGCGCACCTTGGCATCGAGCGCGCCGAAGGGCTCGTCGAGCAGGAGGATGCGCGGCTCGATCGCGAGCGCGCGGGCGAGTGCGATGCGCTGGCGCTGGCCGCCGGAGAGCTGGCTCGGATAGCGGTCGGCGAGCCAGTCGAGCTGTACGAGATCGAGCAGCTCCTTGACGCGCGCACGAATGGTGGACTCATCCTTGCGGCTGGCGCGCGGCTGCACGCGCAGGCCGAAGGCGACGTTCTCGAACACCGTCATGTGGCGGAACAGCGCGTAGTGCTGGAACACGAAGCCGACGTTCCGTTCGCGCGCGCCCCGCGCCAGCGCATCCTCACCATTGAAGGAAACCTCGCCGGAATCGGGCCAGTCGAGGCCGGCGATGATGCGCAGCAGCGTGGTCTTGCCGGAGCCGGACGGACCGAGCAACGCCAGCAGCTCGCCATTGTCGACCTTGAGATCGACGCCATCGAGGGCTTTGAAGCTGCCGAACTGCTTGACGAGATTCCTGACTTCAATGGTCACTTGCGTCGTGTCCTTCGTCGAGGTGACGTTCGAGAACGGTCTTGGCGATCAACGTGATCAGGGCCAGCATCGCCAGCAGCGAGGCGATCGCAAACGCAGCGACGAACTGGTACTCGTTGTAGAGAATCTCGACCAGCAGCGGCATGGTGTTAGTCTCGCCGCGGATGTGTCCTGATACCACCGACACGGCGCCGAATTCGCCCATCGCGCGCGCATTGCAGAGCAGGACGCCGTAGAGCACGCCCCATTTGATGTTGGGCAGGGTGACGCGGAAGAAGGTCTGCAGGCCCGAGGCACCGAGCGAGATCGCGGCCTCCTCCTCCTGCGTGCCCTGCTCCTGCATCAGGGGGATCAGCGCGCGCGCCACGAACGGGAAGGTCACGAAGGTGGTGGCGAGCGCGATGCCGGGCACCGCGAACAGGATCTGGATATCGTGATCCCTAAGCCAGCTGCCGAAATAGCCCTGCGCGCCGAACAGCAGCACGAAGACGAGGCCCGAGATCACCGGGCTCACCGAGAACGGCAGGTCGATCAGCGTGATCAGGAAGGTCTTGCCGCGAAACTCGAACTTGGCGATGGCCCATGCCGCGACGAGGCCGAATACGAGATTGAGGCCGACCGAGATCGCCGCCACGATCAACGTCAGCTTGATTGCAGCCAGCGCTTCCGGCTCGGCAAGCGCAGAGACATAGGCGAGAACGCCTCTCGAAAAGGCCTGCGCGAACACCAGAACCAGCGGCAGCACGACGAAGACGCTGAGGAAGATCACCGCCAGAGCGATGATGGCGAAACGTATTGCGGGCGGCTCGGTGCGGAGGCTGTCGCGTGCCGCAGCGGCGTGCGCACGTGCGCGCGCATCGGTCGAAGGCAGCGAGACGGAATCTGCGATCTGCATCGTCATGATCTGCCCTCAGCGCGCCGGAATCCGGCTCTGCGCCCAGCGCTGGAGCCGGTTGACGGCGAAGATGATGACGAAGGAGACGACGAGCATGACCACGGCGATGGCGGTCGCGTCGGCATAGCGGAATTCGGACAGCCGGATCACGATCAGGAGCGGCGCGATCTCGGAGACATTAGGCAGATTGCCGGCGATGAAGATCACCGAGCCGTATTCGCCGACCGCACGGGCGAAGGCGAGCGCGAGGCCGGTGAGCAGCGCCGGTCCGAGCGAGGGCAGGATCACGCGGATGATGGTCTGCCAGCGGCTGGCGCCGAGGCTGCCGGCAGCCTCCTCGATCTCTGGGTCGAGGTCCTGGAGCACCGGCTGCACGGTGCGCACCACGAAGGGGATGCCGATGAAGATCATGGCGACGAAGATGCCGATCGGCGTGAACGCCACCTTGATGCCGAGCGCGGCGAGCGGCGCGCCCAGCCAGCCCTTCTCGGCAAACAGCGCCGTCAGCGCCACGCCGGCGACCGCCGTCGGCAGCGCGAACGGCACGTCGACGATGGCGTCGAACAGCCGGCGTCCGGGGAAGCGGTAACGCACCAGCGCCCAGACGATGATGCTGCCCATGACCAGATTGACGCAGGCCGCCGCAAAGGCGAGGCCGAAGGAGACGCGCAAGGCGTTGAGGGTGCGGCGGCTGGACAGGATGTTCCAGAATTGCTCGGGGCTCAGCTCCAGCGATTTCAGGAACAGCCCGGCAAGCGGAATCAGAATGATGATGGAGAGCCAGGAAAGCGTCAGTCCCATCGTGAGACCGAAGCCCGGCAAAGTCCGTCGTCGTGCTGCAACTGCGCTCACCAGGCCCCCTGCTATAGCCTCCTAAGACGGCGCCCGATCAGTTCTTGTAGATCTGATCAAAGACGCCGCCGTCGGCAAAATGTTCCTTCTGCGCCTTGGTCCAGCCCCCGAAAACGTCGTCGATCGTGAATAGTTCGACCTTGGCGAAGGAGTTTTCGTACTTCTTGGCGATCTCTGCGTCGCGCGGACGGTAGAAATTGCGCGCGGCGATTTCTTGGCCTTCCTTGGTATACCAATACTGGAGGTACGCATCGGCCGCGTTGCGGGTGCCTTTTTTATCGGCAACCTTGTCGACGATCGCGACCGGCGGCTCGGCGAGGATCGATTGCGGCGGCGCCACGATCTCGAACTTCTGCGCACCAAACTCCTTCAGGGCGAGATAGGCCTCGTTCTCCCAGGCCAGCAGCACGTCGCCGACGCCGCGCTCGACGAAGGTCACGGTGGCGCCGCGCGCACCGGTGTCGAGCACCGGCACCTGCTGGTAGAGCTTGCCGATGAAGTCCTTGGCCTTGTCGGCCGAGCCGTATTTCTTTTGGGCAAAGCCCCAGGCAGCGAGATAATTCCAGCGCGCCCCGCCGGAGGTCTTCGGGTTCGGCGTGATCACCGAGACACCTGTCTTGAGCAGATCGTCCCAGTCCTTGATGCCCTTCGGATTGCCCTTGCGCACCAGAAACACGATGGTCGAGGTATAGGGCGATGAATTCTGCGGCAGACGCTTCTGCCAGTCGGTCGCGGTGAGGCCCTTGTTCGCGACGGCGTCGATGTCATAGGCAAGCGCGAGCGTCACCACATCGGCCTGCAATCCGTCGATCACGGCACGCGCCTGCGAGCCGCTGCCGCCATGCGACTGCTTGATCTCGACGCTCTTGCCGGTTTCCTTCTGATAGGCATTCGCGAACGCCTTGTTGAACTCGGCATAGAGTTCACGCGTCGGATCGTACGACACGTTCAAGAGATTGATGTCAGCGGCGAGAGCCGAGCTTGCCAACAATCCAGTCAAGAGCAGCCCTGCCGCGAGCGGAACGATACGGCGCATCATGTCCATCTCCATTCACCTCGACGACGTCATCGTCATCGATGGCACGCGGGCATAACTCGGGGCGAAACGCTCTCAAGTCAACGGAACCGGATTTTCTTGTTCGTAGCCGGACAGCTCGACTGTGCTACGAAGTCTTCATCGTGTGGATGCCGCATTCTGTCTTGGCCCGGCCGCGCCAGCGACCGGCGCGTGCATCCTCGCCCTCGGCCGTTCTGCTGGTGCAAGGCATACACCCAACCGACAGGAAACCGGACTCCACCAGCGGATGACGCGGCAATTTGGCGCGGACGAAAATGGCTTCGAGTTCCTCGCGCGAGACATTGGCGAAGGGGTTGAACTTCAACCGCGCGCCATCGTCCTCGACCACCGGAATGTCGGTGCGCGCATTGCCCTGAAAGCGCTTGCGGCCATTGAGCCACGCATCGAACGGCTTCAGCGCGCGCGCCAGCGGCTCGACCTTGCGGATGCGGCAGCAGGCGTCTGGATCGGAGAACCAGAGGTCGCGGTCGGGATCTTCGCGCGACAGCGTCTCCTCGGCAGGCTTGATCGAGCGGACGTCCTTCAAGCCGAGTTCCGCGATCAGCGTGTCGCGATAGGCCAGCGTCTCCTCGAACAGCCAGCCGGTGTCGAGGAAGATCACGGGGATCGCCGGATCGACGTCGGCCATGACCTTCAGCAGCGTCGCCGATTCCGTGCCGAAGGACGACACCAGCGCAAGCTTCTCGCGCCCGACCGCCTGCAACGCCGCGGATATGACCTCCGCGGGCGAAGCATCGCGCAGCGCGCGGTCGAGCTCCTTCGCCGAGGGCAGCGCAGACGCGGACACCGAAGCGACCTGGGGCGCGATTGCGTTCACGTGCCGACACCTTCGGAGTGACGCAGCTGCATGCGCCGGTGCAGCGCGGTGATGCGGCCGTCGCCGGTCGGCTGATAGAACACCGAATAGCGCTTCGCGGTCTGCATGAAGGCTTCCGCGTCGGCCTGCTTCTTGACCTCGAAGGAATCGAAGCCGGCGCGCAGCATGAACACGAACTGGTCGCGCAGGATCTGCCCCGTTGCACGCAAATCGCCGCGGTAATTGTATCGCTCGCGCAGCAGCCGTGCCTGGCTGTAGGCGCGCCCGTCGCGGAAGGTCGGGAACACCAGCGCCACCACTGCGATCCTGCCGAGATAGGGCACCAGCTCGGCGATGTCGCGGTTGTTCGGCCAGATCACCCCGACCTTGCCAGCGCGCGCGAGCAGCAATTCCGTATCGCTCAGGAAGCGCTCGGCCGGCACCAGGATGTCGCCGCCCTCGGGCAGCGGCGTGTCGACGGCCAGCTTGGCGAAGCTGTCGTCGGCGATTTTTCCGCCGTTAACGAGTGGCATAGACGCGCTCCTTGAAGGGTTCGACGCCGAGGCGCTTCACCGTGTCCATGAACAGCTCTTCCGGCCGCTCGCGCAGCGCCAGATAGGCTTCCACGATGTCCTCGACGACGTCGGCGACCTCGTCGAACTTGACGCCGGGACCGATCAGGGTCCCGAGCGCGGCGCCCTCGTCCGCGCGGCCGCCGATGGTGATCTGATAGACCTCCTCGCCGTTCTTCTCGACGCCGAGAATGCCGATATGGCCGACATGGTGATGGCCGCAGGCATTGATGCAGCCCGAGATGTTGATGTGCAGACGGCCGATCAGATTGGCGAGCTCGTGATTGGCGAAGCGCCGCGTCAGCTCCTGCGCGATCGGGATCGAGCGCGCGTTCGCCAGCGAGCAATAGTCGAGACCGGGACAGGCGATGATGTCGGTGATCAGATTGACGTTCGGCGTCGCCAGCCCGAGCTTGTCGAGCGCCTTCCACAACGCCGGCAGGTCGCGCTTGGCGACGTGCGGCAGCGCGAGGTTCTGCTCGTGGCCGACGCGGATCTCGCCGAAGGAATACCGGTCGGCGAGATCGGCGAGCGCGTCCATCTGCTCGGCGGTAGCATCGCCCGGAGGCGCGCCGATCGGCTTCAGCGAGATCGTGACGATGGAATAGCCCTGCACCTTGTGCGGGGCCACCGAGTTCTTGCGCCACGCCTCGAAATCAGGATCGGCCGCGGCCTGGCGCAGCTCGTCCGGATTGTGCGGCAGCTTCTCGTAGGACGGATAGGTGAAGCGCGAGCGGATGTCCTCGATCACCTCGTCGTCGATCTGGAGCGAGGAGTTGCGGATGTGCTGCCACTCCTCCTCGACCTCGCGCGAGAACTTCTCGATGCCGAGCTCGTGCACCAGGATCTTGATGCGCGCCTTGTAGATGTTGTCGCGGCGGCCGTACTGATTGTAGACGCGCAGGATCGCCTCGATGTAGCTCAGGATATCGCGACCATGGACGAAGTGCTTGATGGTCTTGCCGATGAACGGCGTGCGGCCGAGACCGCCGCCGACCAGCACCTCGAAGCCGGTCTCGCCCTTCTCGTTCTTGATCAGCTTCAGGCCGATATCGTGGATCTTGATCGCGGCGCGATCGTGGTCCGACGCGGTGATCGCGATCTTGAACTTGCGCGGCAGGAACGAGAATTCCGGATGCAGCGTCGTGTGCTGGCGGATCAGCTCAGACCAGATCCGGGGATCCTCGATCTCGCCGGGCGCGACGCCGGCCCACTGGTCTGACGTGACGTTGCGCATGTTGTTGCCGGAGGTCTGCATCGCATGGATGCCGACCTCGGCGAGATCGGCGAGTGCATCCGGCAATTCGGCGAGCTTGATCCAGTTGAACTGGATGTTCTGCCGCGTGGTGAAATGGCCGTAGCCGCGGTCGTATTTGCGCGCGACATGGGCGAGCGCCCGCAACTGGTTCGACGCCAGCGTTCCATAGGGAATCGCGACGCGGAACATGTAGGCGTGCAGTTGCAGATAGACGCCGTTCTGAAGCCGCAGGATCTTGAACTCGTCCTCGGTGAGCTCGCCGGAAAGGCGCCGCTTCACCTGGTCGCGGAACTCCGAGACGCGCTCGTTGACGAGCGTGCGGTCGATTTCATCGTAAGCATACATAAGAGAGTGCCTTAAACCTGGACCGACGACCCGATAGTCACGCCGGTGCGGCGGATCTGTTCGCGCAGATTGCCGGGTTCGATCTTGCCGTCGGCGCCGACCTGCACCGGTGCGATATAGGGACCGATCGCGCCGACGTCATCGGCAACGGACTCCGCAAGCAACGCTTTGGCCTCGTCCGAGTTGCGCACGATCGCGGCTTCCGACAGGTCCGCGGACCAGCTCTTGGCGGCAGTGCGGTAAACCACGATGCCATCCCAGGTGCGGTTGGCGGTCACGACCGACGGGCCGGCGATTTTGATCTTCTTCTGTTCAAGCGGGGAGGTCATTCGGCTGCATCCAATAGGTCAGAGATGATGTGTTGAGGTGTCTGGCGGCGAAGTGAACCGGCATGCCGGACCACGTCGCCGATGATGAGGATGGCGGGACCGCCATGGGTGCGCCGCACGAGCTCGGGCAGGTCGCGCAGCGTGCCGATCGCGCCTTGTGCGTCCGGCCGCGTGACGCGGGCGAACACGCCGACCGGCGTCTCCGGCGAACGGCCGGCCGCGAACAAGCCTTCGCGGATCGCGGGGGCAGCGGTCATGCCCATGTAAACCACGACGGTCATCTTGGTGTCGGTCAGCGTCGACCAGTCCACGTTCTCGGCATCGCGCGCCTTGTGCGCGGTGAGGAAGGTGATGCGGGTCGCTTCATGACGATAGGTGAGCGGCACCTCGAAATCGGCGGCGCCGCCGAGCCCTGCGGTGATG
The DNA here is from genome assembly GCF_029953005.1 of Bradyrhizobium sp. Mp27. NCBI lineage: Bacteria > Pseudomonadati > Pseudomonadota > Alphaproteobacteria > Hyphomicrobiales > Nitrobacteraceae > Bradyrhizobium > Bradyrhizobium sp. Mp27. Next base: position 81,350 of record NZ_JASAUS010000008.1, read on the forward strand.
CCGGGAATGATCGAATAGGCGACGCCGGCCGCGCGCAGCGCTTCGACCTCTTCGCCGCCGCGACCGAATACGAAGGGGTCGCCGCCCTTCAGCCGCACCACGCGCTGGCCGGATTGCGCGGCCTCGATCATGCGCCTGTTGATGGCGTCCTGGCCGATGCCGGGCTTGCCGACGCGGCGGCCGACCGGAACGCGCGTGGTGTCGCGGCGGATGCGGTCGAGAATTTCGCCCGAGACCAGTTCGTCATGAAAGACGATGTCGGCATCCTGGAGCGCGCGCAGCGCCTTGATGGTGAGAAGATCAGGGTCGCCGGGCCCGGCGCCGACCAGCGCGACGGAGCCTTCCGGCTTGTCGGCACGCGCGAACGCGGACGGATCGGAGATCGCCTTGATCGCGGCGTCGGCCTCGCCCTTGCGGCCCGCGAGCACGGACGCGCCGATCGGACCGTCGATGACGCGCTCCCAGAAGCGGCGGCGCAGCGGAAACTCGGCGATGCGCTCGTTGATCGATTTGCGGAAGCCGCCGATGAACTCGGCGAGCTCGCCGATGCGGGCCGGCAGCAGCGCCTCGATCTTTTCGCGCACGCGCCGCGCCACCACCGGCGAGGTGCCGCCGGTGCCGACCGCGACCACGACGTCGCCGCGATCGACGATCGCCGGGAAGATGAAGCTGGAATGTTCGAGATCGTCCATGACGTTGACGGGCAGGCCGAGCGCCTTGGCGCGCGCCGACATGGCAACGCCGACATCGCCCGCGCCTGCGCAAACGATGGCAATGACGCCCGAGAGATCGGCGGTGAGCGGGTCGCCAGTGGCGATTTCGATCCGCGCCGCGTCGTCGGAGCTGAGGCTCAGGTCCTGATTGCCGTCGATCGCATGCACGCGGATGCGCGCACCGGCAGCGGCGAGCACGCGCAGCTTGGCGCGCAAAAGCTCACCCGCGCCGATGAGGACCACCGGACCGGCCTTGAGATCGAGGAACACCGGCAAGAACCGCATGCGATACTCGCTTCCCCCACATCCGGGGTTGACTGGAATTATTTTCTATATATGTGTCGTTTCGAGCGCGCAAAGAGAAAATTTTTTCTTCTCTTCTGCACCGCAACTATAGAAAATTCGCCTCCAAACGCAAAGTGGCAGAGATGCATCTTCTCAGGACCGATTCCGGTGCAGATGGACGGGACTCCGTCCCCCTCGTTTCCGAGCAAATTCCCGTCGGGCTGACCGTCCCCAGCATGGACCATTTGGACCAGCTTGAGGCGCAGAGCATCTACATTTTTCGCGAGGCCTTTGGCCGCCTGAAGAAGATCGCCCTGCTGTGGTCGCTCGGCAAGGACTCCAACGTCATGATCTGGCTGGCGCGCAAGGCGTTCTTCGGCCGGCTGCCGTTCCCCGCCCTCCACGTCGATACCGGCAAGAAGTTTCCGGAGATGTACCGCTTCCGCGATCATTACGGAAAGGAGTGGGATCTCGATTTGCGCGTCGAGCCCTGCCCGCCGATCGATGCCGTCGATCCAACGCTGCCGCCGGCCGCCCGTTCCGCCGCGCGCAAGACCGAGGGCCTCAAGATGGCACTCGGCAAATACGGTTTTGACGGCCTGATCGCCGGTATCCGCCGCGACGAGGAAGCAACCCGCGCCAAGGAGCGCGTGTTCTCGCCGCGCGGGCTCGAAGGCAATTGGGACGTCCGCGACCAGCCGCCGGAGTTCTGGGATCATTTCAATGCGTCGCCGCCGCAAGGCGCGCATTTGCGCATCCATCCGATCCTGCATTGGACCGAGGCCGACATCTGGGCCTACACCAAGCGCGAGAACATCCCGATCATCCCGCTCTATCTCTCGCAGAACGGCAAGCGCTATCGCTCGCTGGGCGATCAGGACATCACCAATCCGGTCGCGTCGACCGCGTCGACCATCGACGAGATCCTGGCCGAGCTCGAGCAGACCAAGGTGCCGGAACGTGCCGGCCGTGCGCTCGACCACGAGACCGAGGACGCCTTCGAGCGTCTGCGCGTCGCCGGCTATCTCTGATTCAAGGACGCAACGCGGCTATGAACATGATCGTCACCCCCGCTTCGCCCGCCACTCCGAACGGCACCACGCGTCCGCAGGTCCGCATCGTCATCGTCGGCCATGTCGACCACGGCAAGTCGACGCTGGTCGGCCGCCTCCTGCACGAGACCGGCAGCCTGCCCGACGGCAAGCTCGAGATGCTGAAAGCCGTCAGCGCGCGGCGCGGCATGCCGTTCGAATGGTCGTTCCTGCTCGACGCGCTCCAGACCGAGCGCGACCAGGGCATCACCATCGACACCACGCAGATCCGCTTCCGCACCAATTCGCGCGACATCGTGCTGATCGACGCGCCGGGCCATGCCGAATTCCTGCGCAACATGATCACCGGTGCCTCGCAGGCCGACGGCGCGGTGCTGATCATCGACGCGCTCGAAGGCGTGCGTGACCAGACCCGGCGGCACGGCTATCTCCTGCACCTGCTCGGCGTGAAGCAGGTCGCGATCGTCGTCAACAAGATGGACCGCGTCGATTTCAGCGCCGAGCGCTTCAAGGAAATCAGCGACGAAATCTCGGCGCATTTGCAGGGCCTCGGCGTGACGCCGACGGCCGTGATCCCGATCTCGGCCCGCGACGGCGACGGCGTCGCGGAGCGCACCGGCCGCATCGGCTGGTACAAGGGTCCGACCGTGGTCGAGGCGCTGGACCGGCTCGAACCGGCGCGTCCGCTGGAGGCCCTCGCCCTGCGCCTGCCGGTGCAGGCGATCTACAAGTTCGACGACCGCCGCATCGTCGCCGGCCGCATCGAATCCGGCAGCCTCATTGCCGGCGACGAGATCGTGATCATGCCGGCCGGCAAGATCGCCAGGATCAAGACCGTCGAGAGCTGGCCGGTAACGCCGGTCGCAGGACGGCAGGGCGCGGGCCGCTCGGTCGGCATCACGCTCGACCGCGAATTGTTCATCGAGCGCGGCGACATCGTCGCGCATGTCGGCTCCGCGCCGCGCGAGACCCGCCGTCTGCGCGCGCGGATCTTCTGGCTGCACGACAAGCCGCTCGCCAAGGGCGACCAGCTCCTGGTCCGCTGCGGCCCGAAGGAAAGCCGCGCCACCGTCGTCGCCATCGGGAAGGCGGTCGATCCCGGCGAGCTGTCGAGCGTCGAGAACAAGGCGATCGGCCGCAACCATGTCGGCGAGATCGACATTTCCCTTTCGAGCCCGATTGCCGCCGATCCCTACACCGAGAATCCGCGCACCGGCCGTCTCGTGATCGAGGTCTCGGGGCGCATCGCCGGCGGGGGTCTCGTGCTGTCGGTCGATGCCGGCCAGCGCGCCGTGCCGGTCGACATCGTGCCGGTGGAATCGGCGCTGCGGCCCGACGAACGCTCCGCGCGCTACCGCCACAACGGCGCCGTGGTCTGGCTCACCGGCCTGCCGGCGTCCGGCAAGTCGACGCTGGCGAAGGCGCTGGAGCGGCGGCTGTTCACCAATGGCGGCTCGCCGATCCTGCTCGACGGCGACACGTTGCGCGCCGGGCTCAACAACGATCTCGGCTTCTCCGCCGCCGACCGCAGCGAGAACATCCGCCGCCTCGCCGAGGTCGCGACCCATCTCGCCCGCAACGGGCACATCGCGATCGTCGCCGCCGTCTCGCCGGCACGCGAGGACCGCGCGACCGCGCGCCGCATCGCCGACACCGCATTCCGCGAGATCCACGTCGCGACGCCGGCAGAGGTCTGCGAGGATCGCGATCCCAAGGGCCATTACAAGAAGGCCCGCGCCGGCGCGCTCGCGTCGTTCACCGGCATCGGCAACGATTACGAAGCGCCGCAGGCTGCCGAGCTCGTGATCGACACGTCGGCCCGCACGGTTGCGGATGCCGCGGACGAGATCGAACGGATGCTGAAGACCACCGGCGTGCTGTTCGACGAGCTCGTGGACCTCGCCGCGAATATTTGAGGCCGTCCTATTTTCCCCGGCTGTCGTCGCCCGGCTTGACCGGGCGACCCAGTATTCCAGAGACAGCGTTGGGTCACGGAGAAGCCGCGGCGTACTGGATTCCCCGCCTGCGCGGGGAATGACACCGGTGCGTCGGGCTGCCCACCACGCCTTGACAATTTGACAACTTTTGGAGGCCTTCTCACGGCCCCGATTTTGGGGCTAATAGGCCCTGAAAGCCGCCCCCTATGGGCGCATTTTGCTGCCGTCGGGTCAAAAGCAGCCAAAAAACAGCCATTTCCAACAAGAAAGCCCATCATGAAACGCGTCGACGCCCACGGATTGAAGATCGCTCCCGTCCTTTACGCTTTCATCGCCAAGGAAGCGGCCCCGAAAACGGGGATCGCGCCGGACGCGTTCTGGGCCGGGGTCGCCGCCATCATCAAGGAGCTGGGGCCGAAGAACCGCGCGCTGCTGGCCGTGCGCGACACGCTGCAGGGCAAGATCGACGACTGGCACCGTGCCAACAAGGGCAAGGCGTTCGACCTCGACGCCTATACCGCATTCCTGAAGGAGATCGGCTATCTCGTCCCGGAGCCGGCGACGCAGAAGGTCGAGACCGCCAATGTCGATGAGGAAATCGGCAAGATCTGCGGCCCGCAGCTCGTCGTTCCGCTCACCAATGCGCGCTACGCGCTGAACGCGGCGAATGCGCGCTGGGGCTCGCTCTACGACGCCTTTTACGGCACCGACGCGATCCCGCATGATCCGTCCGAGAGCGGCAAGGGCTACAACAAGGCACGCGGCGACAAGGTGATCGCGAAGGCCAAGGCGTTCCTCGATGCCGCCGTGCCGCTCGCGACCGGCAGCCACACCGACGTCACCGCCTACAGCGTCGTGGCGGGCCAGCTCGCGGTGAAGCTGAAGAGCGGCAATGCCACCGCGCTGAAGAACGCTGCGCAATTTGCCGGCTTCCAGGGCGATGCAGCGGCACCTTCCGCGGTGCTGCTCGCCAACAACGGCCTGCACGTCGAGGTCAAGATCGACCGCAGCAGCACGATCGGCAAGGACGATCCCGCCGGCGTCGCCGATATGATCATGGAGTCCGCTGTCTCGACCATCCTCGACATGGAGGACTCGGTCGCCGCGGTCGACGCCGAGGACAAGGTGCTGGTCTATCGCAACACGCTCGGCCTGATGAACGGCACGCTCTCGGCCGATTTCGAGAAGGGCGGCAAGACCCTGACCCGTTCGCTCAATGCCGACCGCAGCTACAAGACGCCCGACGGCAAGGGCGAGGTCAAGCTGCACGGCCGCAGCCTGCTCTTGATGCGCAATTGCGGTCATCACATGTTCACCGACGCGGTGCTGGACGACAAGGGCGAGGAAATTCCGGAAGGCCTGCTCGACGCGGCCGTCTCCGGCCTGCTTGCGATCCACGACCTCAAGGGCAACTCCAAGGTCAAGAACAGCCGCACCGGATCTGCCTATATCGTCAAGCCGAAGATGCACGGCCCGGACGAGGTCTCGCTGACCTGCGAGATTTTTGACCGCGTCGAGAAGATGCTGTCGCTGCCCGAGAACACGCTCAAGGTCGGCATCATGGACGAGGAGCGGCGTACCACCGTCAACCTCAAGGCCTGCATCCAGCGTGCCTCCAAGCGCATCATGTTCATCAACACCGGCTTCCTCGATCGTACCGGCGACGAGATCCACACCTCGATGGAAGCGGGCCCGATGATCCGCAAGAACGAGATGAAGGCGCAGGCCTGGATCAAGGCCTATGAGGACTGGAACGTCGACATGGGCCTGATCGACGGCCTGCCCGGCCATGCCCAGATCGGCAAGGGCATGTGGGCGGCGCCCGACAAGATGGCGGACATGCTGCAACAGAAGCTCGCGCATCCGCAGACCGGCGCCACCACCGCCTGGGTGCCGTCGCCGACCGCAGCGACGCTGCACGCCCTGCACTATCACCAGGTCAACGTCACCGCGCGGCAGCAGGAACTCACCAAGGGCGGTCCGCGCGCGAAGCTGTCCGACATCCTCACCATTCCGGTGTCGAAGTCGAACTGGGCGCCTGATGACGTCAAGCAGGAGATCGACAACAACTGCCAGGGCATTCTGGGCTACGTCGTACGCTGGATCGACCAGGGCGTCGGCTGCTCCAAGGTGCCCGATATCCACGATGTCGGCCTGATGGAAGACCGCGCCACCTTGCGCATATCGAGCCAGCATCTCGCCAACTGGCTGCACCAGGGTGTCATCACCGAGGCGCAGGTGATGGAATCGCTCAAGCGCATGGCCGTCGTGGTCGACAAGCAGAACGCCGGCGACGCGATCTACAAGCCGATGGCGCCCGCCTTCGACGGCGTCGCGTTCAAGGCGGCCTGCGACCTGATCTTCAAGGGGCGCGAGCAGCCAAACGGCTACACCGAGTACATCCTCACCGCCCGCCGCCGCGAGGCCAAGGCTGCGGGCTAAAGCCCGATCATTCAAACACCAAAGCCCCGGCTCGCGCCGGGGCTTTGGTGTTTTCGGGCCGTAGCCCGGATGGAGCGCAGCGCAATCCGGGACCGGCGTTGCTTGGAGCAGGCCCCCGGATTGCGCTGCGCTCCATCCGGGCTACGCGTCCCACCCCGCTAAAACACCGTCAGATATTTCAGCAGCGACACCACGCCGATGATGATGACGACCACGCGCGCGATCTGCTTGGCGCGACCGTCCATGGGCAGCATGTTGATGAGATAGAGCACGAGAATGACAACGAGAAAGGTGACGAGTACGCCGACCAGCATCGCAAGGACCCCCCTTCAGGCAAATTGTCTGACGGTGTTCTAACGCCCATCTCCCGCGCAGGTTCCATCACGGCAACCTGCTGCAACTTCCAGTAAATACGTACTTCTACGATCAGGCGGCCTGCCTAAAACTTTACCCTTTTCGTTTCAGATGCAGAAACCGTTTGGGTGATGCGCCGCAAACGGCATGCGATTGCCGATCTGCGTGCCCCTCCGTTTTCGATGTTGCCGGGGCGTCTCGACGAACTTTGCAATGGGAATTTAGGGGGGCTTCGATGCTGAATCGTCTGACCGTGTCCGCGCTGCTGAAGGCGGTGATCGCCATCACATCGGTCTGTGTGGTGATTGCGCTCTCACTCACCGCCTACGCCTCCTGGGACCGCCTCAAGACCGCCAACCGCATCTCGCAGATCGCCGACGCCTCCGCCGATCTGTTCAAGGCGATGCACAATCTGCGCACCGACCGCTCGACCACGTCGCGGCTGCTGAACGCGACCGAGCCGATGGACTCCGAGATCGAGAGATATCTGCGCGCGCTGCGCGATGCGCAGATGCCGGCGATGGCCCGCGCGCTCGAGCTGCTGCCGAGCATCGACTTCCCGCAATCGGGCACGCTGGTGCCGGAACTCGCGCGGCTCTACAAGCTGCTGGGCGAAGAGCAGAAGCAGTTCTGGGAGGATGTTGCCAAACCGAAGGACCAGCGCCGCGCCGGCCTGACCAAGGAATACATGGAGACGACGCAGGGGCTGCTCGACGTGCTCGACAAGCTCTCGGGCGTCCTCGCCGCCACCGTCAACCACCAGGATGCCGTGATCGACCAGCTGCTGTCGATCAAGCAGAGCGCCTGGCTGCTCCGCAACACCGCGGGCGAGGCCTCACTGATCGTCTCGACCGGACTTGCGGCCGGCAAGATCACGCCGGAGGGCCGCTACAACTATACCCAGTTTGTCGGCGGTACGGCCGCGATGTGGAAAGCGCTGGAATTGTCGACCTCGGGCATGCAATTGCCGCCCGCGCTCGCATCCGCCATGACCGCGGCCAAGACCGCTTACTTCGAGCCGCAATATCTCACCTTGCGCGACCGTCTCGCGGACACCCTGGTCAAGGGTGAGAAGGCCGAGCTGACGGCCAACCAGTGGAGCCCGCTCACCGTCGGCCGTATGGCCAGTGCGGTCGCGGTGGCCGAAGCCGCGCTCGACGCCGCCCGGAGCTACACGCAGGAGCAGCGCAGTACCGCGCAGCGCGCGCTGATCGTGCAGCTTGCACTCTGGCGCTTGCCATCGGCCTCGCTGTCGGCGCAGTCATGCTGGTCAGCCGCCGCGTCATCCATCCCCTCAACACCATCCGCGACGCCATGCTCAAGGTCGCCGGCGGCGACCTTGCCGTCGACAGCGGCTATCTCGACCGCCAGGACGAGATCGGCGCGCTTGCTGGCGCGCTGGAAACCTTCAAGCAGCAGGCGACCGAGAAGCTCAAGATCGAAGAGCAGGAGCGCGAGCGCAATGTCGGCGCGGCCGCGCGCCAGCGCGCCGTCGAGACCTATGTCGGCGAGTTCGAGGGCGCGGTGCGCAAGACGCTCGGCGAGCTGAGCGAAGCGTCCGGCGAGATGCGCAAGACCTCGGGCGACCTGTCCGCGGTGTCGCGCCAGACCAACGACCGCGTCCAGATCGCCGGCAAGGCCTCCAACGACGCCTCCATGAGCGTCGACAGCGTCGCCGCCGCCGCCGAGGAGCTCTCTGCGTCGATCAACGACATCAGCCAGCAGGCGGCGCACGCCGCAGGCATTGCCAGCCGCGCCGTCAACCAGGCCCGCGAGACCGACGGTACGGTGCAAGGGCTGGCGCAGTCCGCAGGACGCATCGGCGAGGTCGTCGGCCTGATCAACACCATCGCGGCGCAGACCAATCTGCTCGCGCTCAACGCGACGATCGAGGCCGCACGTGCCGGCGAAGCCGGGCGCGGTTTCGCGGTCGTCGCCTCCGAGGTGAAATCGCTGGCCAGCCAGACCGCGAAAGCCACCGAGGAAATCTCCGGGCAGATCGCCGACATCCAGCGGGTGGCGAGCGACGCCATCAACGCGATCCAGACCATCGGCGGCATCATCGGCGAGGTCAACGAGGTGGCGACCGCGATTGCCGCCGCCGTGCAGGAGCAGGGCGCGGCGACCCAGGAGATCACGCGCAGCACGCAGTTTGCGGCACAGGGCACCAGGAACGTCTCCGACAACATCACCGGCGTGAAGGCCGACGCGGATGCTGCCGCCGGTGCAGCGGACAACGTCAAGCAGGCCTCGGAAACGCTGGAGACGCAGAGCCGCCAGCTCGGCCAGCAGGTCAGCGACTTCCTGGGGAAGATCCGCGCGGCGTAAGGCTCACTAGATTAGCGCGCCACTCTCGGTGTCGTCCCCGCGAACGCGGGGACCCATAACCACAAGGAGCCGACGTGGTGCAAGCTGGTAACTCCGAGCCATCGCAAAGCCACTCTCTGTGGTTATGGGTCCCGGATCGGCGCTTCGCTTGTCCGGGACGACAGCTGGGGTTGAGGCGATAGCGCGCGCCCCACTCAAGGCCCCCCTACTCCTTCGCGACCACCGGCACCTGGCGGAACCTGGCGCGCACCGACTCCGGCAGCGGCGAAAAATTCATCGCGACGCCGCGGCGGTCGTTGGCGTTGCGGTTGGCGACCACCAGGCCGTCGCTGCCCGCGACGATGTCACCCTTGCGCAAGGTCGGATCGTCCTCGACCTTGACCTGGGCGAGCCCTACCGGATCCTTGCCGTTGCAGGTGCAGCCCACGACGATCTCGTTGCGGTAGCGGAACGCATTGGGCAGGTCGGAATAGGATTTTCCCTTGTCCGTCGTGGCGTCGTCGATATTGCTGCCGTAGACCAGCGAGGTTTCGGACGTCGGGCAGAAGCTCTTGCAGGACTTCGCCTTGCTTTCGGCGTCGTTTCCTTGCGCCGGGAAGTAGCGGCCATCGCAACCGCGCACGCAATAGGCGGTGCCGCCACCATAAGAGGCCCGCTGGCGCGGCGTGTCGTAGCGCGGCATGTCATCAGTCGGGAACGGCATGCGGATCTCCGGCGCGGAGCGCGCGCGGAAGCCGCCGAACAGCGCCGAGAAGAAGTCTTCCGCATGCGCCGACGGCGTCAACGCGAGGCCGAGCGAGGCGACGGCGAAGCACGCCGCCGCGCCACCGGCCAGTTTGCCGATCGAACGTCTGTTCATATGACCTCGCTCAACTCTCAGTTCACTGCCGACGTCGTGATGTTCAGTGCCTGCCGTCCCGAAGGCAGCGTCGTCACGGGCGGGCGCTTGCGTACGGGGTCGCCGCCCTTGTCGTACCCCCTGGCCATCAGCGGGGCGTTCTTCGGCAGCACCACCACCTTGGCGCCGACATTGACGCGGCTGAACAGGTCCGTGACGTCCTCGTTGGTCATGCGAATACAACCGGAGGACACGAACTTGCCGATCGTGGTGGGATCGTTGGTGCCGTGGATGCGGTATTCGCTGGAGCCGAGATACATCGCGCGTGCGCCGAGCGGATTACCGGGACCGCCGGCGACGAAGCGCGGCAGATAGGGCTGACGCGCGATCATCTCGGCCGGCGGATGCCAGTCCGGCCACTCGGCCTTGCGGCTGACGCTCTGCACGCCGGCCCAGGTGAAACCTTGTCGGCCGACGCCGACGCCGTAACGGATCGCGCGGCCATTGCCGAGCACGTAATAGAGGTAAGTGTTGCCGGTATCGATGACGATGGTCCCGGCCGGCTCGTTCCGGTCGAAGCTGACGATCTGCTTGCGCAGCCGGTCGGGCAGCGCGGCATCCTCGTCGGCAGCCTGAGGCGCTGCGTTGACATAACCCCGCGAATAGCTCGGGTCCTGCGGATAACCCTGCGGCTGCATCGGCGCATAGCCGAGCGTCTGGGCCTGTGCCGCGAAGGGCACGGTCAGCAATGCTGTCGCGAAGGCAATGGCGGTGGTGGCGCGCAGCGAGAAGCGGCGACGGACTGGAGAGAACCTTGTCATGTGCTGCCCCGTTGAATGTGTGCATCAGGGTGATGCGGCTCCCAACAAACGCGGCTGGACCGACTCAAGTTCCACCGCTCGCTGCGGCGGCGACGTCACAGTCAAGCGAGCAAAACTTCACGAAACCGCGATGGAACCGGAACGTCCTCCCGGACGTTCTACTGCCAACAATGGGCGCGCGGAGGCTTCCGTGCGGGAGGAGATATTGTGCGCGTCCTTCCCACTGAACGTCTGATTTCCGGCAACAACGAGGGCGCTCCGCTTCCCGACAGCCATGTCGAGCTGCCGCCGGTGATCCGCCGCACCGAGTTCGTCGCCTTTGCGCTCGCCGGTCTGTTCCTGATTGCCGTGGTCGCCGTGCTCTACGTCGCCAGGGCATTCTTCCTCCCGGTCGTGATGGCGGTCGTCGCCGGCACCATGTTGTCGCCGGCCGCGAGCTTTCTCGAGCGGCGGCATGTGCCGCGCGCCCTCGGCGCCGTGCTGATCGTGATCGCGGTGACGACAGTGGTCGCCTTCGTCGTCGCGCTGATCGCCGTGCCAGCGATGGAGTGGAGCTCGCGCCTGCCGGAATTGGGCGCGCAGTTGAAGGAGAAGATGCACGTCTTCGACCGGCCGCTGGCGCTGTGGAAGGAATTGCAGACGATGGTGGGCGGCTCAGAGGGGCTGCCTAGCCTTCCGCTGCCGAAAGCCGAGTGGGTGCAACCGACGCTGGAATTCCTGTCGCCGACCTTCGCCGAATTCCTGCTGTTCTTCGCCACGCTGATCCTGTTCATCGCGAGCTGGCGCGACCTGCGGCGGGCGCTGATCATGAATTTCGGCGATCGCGATGCGCGGCTGCGCACGCTGCGGATCCTCAACGAGATCGAGGTCCATCTCGGCAACTATCTTTTGACGGTGACGCTGATCAACGTCGGCATGGGCGTCGCAACCGGTCTCATATGCGCCGTCACCGGCATGCCCAATCCGGCCGGGCTCGGCGCGCTTGCCGCGGCGCTCAACTTCATCCCGATCATCGGACCGGTCGCGATGTTCGTCATTCTGGTCGTGGTGGGGCTCGTCGCTTTCCCGACCATCGGCGGCGGACTGATGGCGGGGCTCGCCTTCGGCGGCATCACCTTCCTGGAAGGGCACTTCGTCACGCCGACCATCATCGGGCGCAGGCTTTCCCTGAACGCGCTTGCCGTCTTCATCGCGCTGGCCTTCTGGACCTGGCTGTGGGGACCGATGGGAGCATTCCTGTCGTCGCCGCTCCTGATCGTCGGGCTGATCCTGAAGGAGCATCTGCTGCCGGAGAATTCGCCGCAGCTGCCGCAGGCATGACGGGTTTCCCCGAACGGAACTTACCCGGGCACGAAACGTTTTCCGGCTATCTCAGCCGCCAACAGCTTTGGAGCTCCTGATGTCAACCAACGGCGAAACCGGGATGAGAGACTGGACCGACAAAGCCACCAGAGAACGCCTTGAGAAGGATGTAGCAGCCGTGAAAAGCGATATCGCCGCCCTCACCGATCAGATCACCGACGCGCTCAACACCTTTGCCAACTCCACCAGCAAGCAGGCCCGCCGCGGCTATCGCCAGGCCCGCGAGAGCGTGGATTCCGCGGTCGACGACATGTCGGATCGCGGCAGCGCCATGATGGAAGCTGCGCAAGACGCCTACGGCTCGATCGAGGAAACGCTGGAAGACGCCATCACGCAGCGGCCGCTCGCGACCGTCGGACTCGCGCTCGGCATCGGCTTCCTGATCGGCGTCGCCTGGCGCCGCTAGCGCGGGCGCAAGACGTTGACGTTACGGCGGCGCTGTCGCGCCGTCGCTGCCGGCTTGCGGGGATCTGAGGAGCAAGGCCATGTTACAGCGCATCATCGACGGCATCAGCGCATCGACGGGCGCGACCGTCCGCCTGACATCGCTCGCCGCGGGCGCAGCACTCGCGCTCTTCATCACCACGGGCTTTCTCTGCGCGGCCGCCTTCATCTCGGTCCTTCAGACCTACGGACCGGTGCAGGCCTGCCTCGCCGGCGCAGGCATCTTCTTCCTACTGACGCTTGCCGCGGCGGGGAGCTATTGGGGCTACAAGCGGGAGATGCGGAAACGCGCCCGGATCGCCGCCGAGCGCGCCGCGAAGTCGGCCGCTTCGAGCATGCTCGCCGACCCCATGCTGCTCGCGACGGGTCTCCAGATCGTTCGCGCCATCGGAATCAAGCGGCTGCTGCCGATCCTGGCGATCGGCGGCGTCGCCCTTGGAATCATGGCGAGTCGCGCTGGCGCATCCGACGAAGCGTCGGCTGAACCGGCCGAATAACGGTCGAAGCGCTAAGATAATTTCGTCGTCGGCAGAACGAGCGAGCTTGCGGGAATTCCATCCGGCGATCATGCGCAATTTTGCGCCAGATTGGACAATTCCAGCCCCCCTCACGCAAACGCTACTCGGATAGGCGGGCGGTTGCCGCTAAAAGCAGCGCCCGTGATTCCAAAAGTCATTTTCCGCGATGAAACCGTCCGTCAAGGCGAACCTCGCCGCATTCCATCACGATGCCAGATTGTATTTGACGCTCGGCATTGCCAACTGGTCGGTGTTCGTCGACCACATCCCGAACAACGTCGTTAATCTCCTGACGCTGCGAAATTTCGGCTTCAGCGGCGCCGCTGACCTGTTCGTGTTCGTGGTGGGTTATGGCGTCGCCATCATTCACGGCAGGATGGCGCTGGAGCGCGGCTACGTCGTCGCGGCGACGCGCATCTTCCGCCGCGTCTGGCGGCTCTACGCTGCGTATGTCGTGCTCTTCGTGATCTATATCGACACCATCGCCTATGTCGCCTCGCAATCGATGGCGCCGGAGATCATCCACGAATACAACATCTCGGGCATTCTCGATCATCCGCTGCGCATCCTGGTCCGCGGCCTCGTGCTCCAGGAAGAGCCGCTGAACCTCGACCTCCTGCAACTGATGATCCCGCTGATGGCGTTCTTTCCGTTTGCGCTATGGGGTTTGTTGCGGCGGCCGAACCTGACGCTGGCGGCATCGGTCGCGCTGTACGTTGCGGCGCGCTGGTTCGACTGGAATTTCCGGGTCTATCCGGACCAGGACTGGACCTTCAATCCGCTGTGCTGGCAGATGCTGATGGTCCTGGGCGGTTGGTTCGCCGTAACAGGCGCCTCCGGACGCGCGTTGCACGGCATGTCCTGGCTGCGGATCCTCGCGGGTGCCTATCTCATCTTCGCGATGGCCGTCACCTTGATGCGGCATTCGCCCGCGCTGGCCGTCTATTTGCCGGACTTCGTCGTCAACAGCATCGCGCCGACAGACAAGGAAAACCTCGCGCCCTATCGCGTGATCCATTTCCTCGCGCTCGCCTTCCTCGCGACCCATCTCATTCCGGCCGACCACCCCGGCCTGAAGTTGCGGCCGCTTCAGGCGGTGATCACATGCGGCGAGGAATGGCTCGCGGTGTTCTGCGTTGCCGTGTTCCTGTCCTTCGCCGGCCATCTCATCCTGATCACCGGACCGAACCTCCTGGTGATGCAGATCGCGGTAAGCCTCGTTGGCTTCGCGGCCATGACAGCAGTGGCCTATTACATCTCGTGGTCGAGGCGGCAGGACCTTCCGGCCGCCCTGCGGCAGCAGGCCTAGAGCTCCGTTCCGATTTAATCGGAACGGAGCTCCAGATTCCTGCCTTGACGCGTTTTCTTCACGCGAACCGGTATCCACTTCGCTCGAAAACGCTCTAGCCAAATAATCGTGCGATTCTGCTAGGCCGAGACCTGTGGCTGCGCTATGCGGGAAGCCTCTGCGTGAGGGGACCGGGCGTGGCGATGGCAAAGGGCGGGGGTGATGAGGCTGACAGCGCGCCCCGGCGCGGCCGGCCGCGATCGATCGAGACCACCAACGCCATTCTCGAAAGCGCCTATGCGCTGATGGCCGCCACCGGCCTTGCCGCCACCTCCATCGACGCCGTCGCACGCCACTCCAGCGTCTCCAAGATGACGATCTACAAATGGTGGCCGTCGCGGGAAGCGCTGCTGATCGACGCCTTCCTTCATCATGCTGCGCAGATGCTGCCGCTGCCGCCTGCGAGCTCCGGCAGCCCCGCGGCGCGCGCACGCCGCCATGCCGCGGCCTATGCCGAGGCGCTCCAGGGCGAGTTCGGCAAGGTGCAGCTCGCCGTCGTCTCCGAATGCATTTCCAAGACCGGCTCGGCGGAGCTGTTCTATGCCCGCTACCTGCAATTCCGCCGCGACGCACTGGTTGAGATGATCGCCGCGGGCCAGACGGATGGCAGCATCCTGGCGGAGGCAGCGCCCGAGGATCTCTACGACGCCATCTATGGCAGCCTGTTCTACCGCTACGTCTTCGGCATCGCACCGATCACGCCGGCCTACGCGCGCAATCTGGTCGACCTGGTGCTGCGGCCGAAGGGTTAGAGCATGATCCGGAAAAGTGCGAAGCGGTTTGCCGAAAAGATGATGCTCAAAACAACAATCTGAAGCGCGATCTCTATCGCACCGGCCTGACCGGAGCCGAGATCTTGTCCGTGCGGTCGCGCTCGGACATGTCGACCACCGTCTCCATCGGCGCCGTCAATTCATAGACGTAGGAGGCGTCGGTGAAGTAGCGCTTGGCGGTGCCGCCGAGCGCTTCGGGCGCGACACGGTCGAGCAGGATCAGACCGAAATCGGAATCCGGGCGGCGCGTCGCCTCGCTGGTGTTGAACTCCTCCCAGCGGAAATGGAAGACCTCGTCGGTCCCCTCGCCCGTCACCGTCCAATTCGCGGTGATGTGCGGATGCTTTCCGACCAGCGACAGACCTTCGTCGGAGTGCGAGGCGAGCTCGAAGAACAGGAGCGACAGGCTCTGCGCGGCGCGCGCGCTGACCGCGATGTCGGGGCCGGTGACGGCGATGCGGTCGGCATGCGGGATGGCGCGCGCCTCGAACAGGCCCTTCAGCTTGACGCCCTGCCACTGGCTCTCGCTGAGCAGTGAGACCACGTTGGACATGGCGTGGATGCGGCCGATCAGCAGTTCGCGCGCAACGTCGATGTCCGAACCGTGGCGCAGCGTGCGCGTCACGATCGACTGGATCACCGCCAGGATGTTCTTGACCCGGTGGTTGAGCTCGTCGATGACGGCGGTCAGCCGGCGCTCGAAGCCGATCCGCACCTGGATTTCCCGGCTGAGCCGCAGATTGTTGTAGGCGACATAGCCGAACAGGCCGCACACCATCGCGGTGATGGCAAAACCGATCGCCGCCACAATGATCGCCGTCTGCTCGGCGCGCCGCGCCGAATTGGTCTTGGCGTAGTAGCCGAGATGCCAGTCGCGTCCGCCAAAGCTCACCGTGCGCGTCGCCGACGGCGCCGGCCCGTCCGCTGCCGTCATGCGTGACGAGACCACGCCCTGGTCGTTGGCAACGAGCTCGCCACCTTCCCTGCGCGGATCCTTCAGCGCGACCGAGAACAACGACATGTCGTCATTGGTCAGCATCAGGGAGGCGAGCTCGTAGGAAAATGTGACGAAGCCGGCCGGCTCGGTCGCGCCCTCGGGAATGACGGGCGCGGCCACGATGATGCCGATGGGCCCGCCGCCCCGCAGCAACTGAACCGGGTCTGAGGCGACCGACCTCTTCTCGACACGTGCACGCGTCAGCATGGCGCTGCGCACCTGATCCTGCTCGTAACTGCGGCCGGGCAGCGCCTTGGTCTCGTTGCTGCGCGGCTCGAGGTCCATCAGCACGTCGATCGGCTGGGTGACCTTCGCAAGATCGATCGGCTTGTCGTCATACGAGCGGATCTGCGGATTGGGGAAGCCTGCGCTCGCGATCGCGTCCTCCGCCGGCAGAAGCTCGTTCGGCTTCAGCCGGGCGACCCACCCGGCGACCACGAAATCGGTCTTGAAGGCGTAGATGGCCGAGCGCAGCGGCTCCAGCATGTTCGGCTTGATGACCGACGGCGCACGGAACAAGCCTGAGGCGACACGCGCAAGCAGCTCGCGCTCGGTCAGCCGGTCCTGGACCAGGCTCGCGTGGACGTCGATCGCGCGCGCCAGCGCGATCCGGTCGAGTGCCAGCTCCTGGTCGTGGACGCGATAGGCCGCGAGCCCGGAGAGCAGGGCTCCGAGCAGGGCGATGAAACCGATGATAAAACCCAGCCGGACCACTTCGACTACTCAGGCGAAAACAGCAGGTCGGCAATAAACACGGAGCATATCAACGCCGCTCGAACGGCCATGTGCCGAAACAGAGTGGACCCCAGTAACGGAGATAATGAAGGAGGAGGCATCAGTACGCAACTTCGGTCGCCTGAAAAGCTTAATTCGCCCGGCCGATGGTCTGGCCATGAAGGCTTTGCTCCGGGCACCGGAGGTAGTTAATCGCCGTGTCCGAAATTTGTTCCGCGGATGCGGCTTTTGCCCCAGACGTTAACGGCGGGAAACGCCTGCGCCACGTCGTCGCGCCGTCAGCTCGCCCGTTTCAGGCCGCCTTTGGCCTCGATGAAGCCGACGATCTGGTCGAGCCCCTCGCTCTTTTTCAGGTTGGTCATGACGAAGGGGCGCGTGCCGCGCATGCGCCTGGCGTCCGTCTCCATCTTCTCCAGGGAGGCGCCGACATGGGGCGCGAGGTCGATCTTGTTGATGACCAGGAGGTCGGAGCGGGTGATGCCGGGGCCGCCCTTGGACGGGATCTTGTCGCCGGCCGCCACGTCGATGACGTAGATGGTGAGGTCGGCGAGCTCCGGGGAAAAAGTGGCAGCGAGATTGTCACCGCCGGACTCGATCAGCACGAGGTCGAGCCCGGGGAATTTTGCGCGCATGTCGGCGACCGCGGCCAGGTTCATCGAAGCGTCCTCGCGGATCGCGGTGTGCGGGCAACCGCCGGTCTCGACGCCGGCGATGCGGTCCGGCGTCAGCGAGCCCGAGCGCACCAGGAATTCCGCATCCCATTTGGTGTAGATGTCGTTGGTGATCGCCGCGATGTCGTAGCGCTCGCGCATGGTCTTGCAGAGCAGGTCCATCAGCGCGGTCTTGCCCGATCCGACCGGGCCGCCTATTCCGACACGCAAGGGGCCGTGAGATTTCGACATGTCACTCGCTCTCTCTTGATGGGCTAAAGGCCGCGCCGCTCACGAGCGAAACAGCCGCGTATATTGCGTCTCGTGCCGCAGGCTGGCGAGATCGGCGCGAAACGTCGCGCTGCCGAGGTCGTCCAATGTCGCATTCGACGCACGATTGGCGGTCGCGGCAACGGCGGCTTCCAGCTTCACCAGCACCCGCTGGCTGTCGGTCTGGCCGAGCGGAATGAGGCGGCTCGCCGCCGAAATCCAGTTCGAGACCAGCGCATGCAGGAAGGCGTGCAGCGTCGGCGCCAACGGCACGCCGTGCACCGCGGCAACCACGCCGACGGCGACAGGATAGATCAGTGCCGTGCGACATGCCGCAACCATGGCATCCAGCCCGTCGGCATCCCACGCGGCGCGGGAGATGTCGATGAAGGCGCGGCCCTGCGAGGTCGTCTCGAGCTGCCGCTCGCGCGACGGCACGAAGGCGGCAGCGAGCTCCGCGATATCGTTCAAGGTGGTGTCCTCGCCCAATTCAGTGGCGCGATAGGCGTGGACCAGGAACGTCGCATCGCAAAAGCCGGACCCGTCGCCCAGCATGGCGTCGAGCCAGTCGGCCAGGGTCGCGGTGTCGGTGATGTCGCCCGCCTCGACGGCCCATTCGATGCCGCTGGAATAGGAGAAGCCGCCGACCGGAAAGGCCGGCGACAGCCACGTCATCAGCCGGTACAGCGCCGCCGCCTCGCGCCCGGCGAGGTCACCGGCACTCACCGGCTCATTTGTGGTCATGAGCATGCTTGTGGCCGTGGTGGTGGTCGGGGTGGTCGCAATGCTCGTCGTGGTGATGATGGTGATCGTGCCCATGGTCATGCGCGGCATGATCATGATGCTCGTGGCCGTGATGGTCATGGTGATCGTGGTGGTGATGGCCGTGATCGTGATGCGCATGGTCGTCGTGGCCATGTGCATGGCCGGCATCGGCGTAAGCGCCGCCTTCGGGATCGAACGGCGCCTCGATCTCGACGACGCGCGCACCGAGGCCTTTCACCATGGCTTCGATGACATGGTCGCGGCGGATGCGCAGGCTCTTGGCCATGATCTGCGTCGGCAAATGGCGATTGCCTAGATGCCAGCCGACGCGAATGAGGTGGTGCGGATCGCGGCCGCGGATCTCCAGCAACGGCTCGGGCGCCGCGACCACTTCGACCAGCCGGCCGTCCTCCAGCACCAACGCATCACCGCCGCGCAGCGCGACGGCATTCTCCAGGTCGAGCAGGAATTCGAGGCCCCGCGTCCCCGTCATCGCCATGCGGCGGCGGTGCCGGTCGTCGAAATCGAGCACCACCGTATCCGCCGGCGTCTCCGTGAAGCCGTGCTGTCCCTTAACCTGCGTCGCCCGGATCATGCTTTTACCCCGTTACCGTGTCTCGACCTTCTCGGGCGTGATCACTTCAATCTTCGGCGGCGCCGTAAAACACTTCACCGCGACGCGGCCGAACGTCTTCATGTGCTCCATGGCGCGATGCGGCACCAGCGCCTCGGCGCTCTCCCACTGCTCGACGAACACCATCTTGGCGGGATCGGTGACGCTCTCGTGCAAATCATAGGCGATATTGCCGGGCTCCTTCCGCGTCTCCTTGATGCAGGCGGTGGCGGCCGCAATGAATTCGGCGCGCGTCTCGGGCTTGATGGTCAAGGTGGCAACGACGTAAATCACGAGAAATCCTCCCGGCTTTTCTTTTGAGGTAAGATACCGGGCGGGACCTTAGACCAGGCGGGGTCGAACGCAAAACCGGAAAAGCCGCCCCAGGACATGCAACAAGACATGCAATCGGGACATGCGCCGGGGGCATGCGTCCAGCCGCCATTTCAGTACATGAAATATCGCTGCGCCATCGGCAGCACCTCGGCGGGCGCGCAGGTCAGCAGTTCGCCGTCTGCGCGCACCTCGTAGGTCTCGGGATCGACCTCGATATTGGGCGTGGCGTCGTTGTGGATCATGCTCTTCTTCGAGATTTTTCCGCGGGTGTTCTGCACCGCATAGAGCTTCTTGTCGATGCCGAGCTTTCGCGCGAGGCCGCCGGTGACCGCCGCCTTCGAGGTGAACACCACGGACGACGCGGTGCGCGCCTTGCCGAAGGCACCGAACATCGGCTGGTAGTGCACCGGCTGCGGCGTCGGGATCGAGGCGTTGGGATCGCCCATGGGGGCGGCGACGATCGAGCCGCCCTTGATGATACAGTCCGGCTTGACGCCGAAGAAGGCCGGCGACCACAGCACGAGATCGGCGAGCTTGCCCTTCTCGACCGAGCCGATCAGTTTCGAGACGCCGTGCGCGATCGCGGGATTGATCGTGTACTTGGCGATGTAGCGCTTGACGCGGAAATTGTCGTTGTCCTTGCCCTTGTCCTGGGGAAGCGACCCGCGCTGCTTCTTCATCTTGTCCGCGGTCTGCCATGTCCGGATGATGACTTCACCGAGGCGGCCCATGGCCTGGGAGTCCGAGGAGATCATCGAGAGCGCGCCGAGATCGTGCAGGATATCCTCGGCCGCGATGGTCTCCTTGCGGATGCGGCTCTCGGCGAAGGCGAGGTCCTCGGCGATCGAGGGATCGAGGTGATGGCACACCATCAGCATGTCCAGATGCTCGTCGAGGGTGTTGCGGGTGAACGGCCGCGTGGGATTGGTCGACGACGGCAGCACGTTCTTCAGCCCCGCGACCTTGATGATATCAGGCGCATGCCCGCCGCCGGCGCCCTCGGTGTGGAAGGCATGGATGGTGCGGCCCTTGAATGCCTTGACCGTGTCCTCGACGAAGCCGGATTCGTTCAGCGTGTCGGTGTGGATCATCACCTGAATGTCGTAGTCGTCGGCCACCGACAGGCAGGTATCGATCGCCGCCGGCGTCGTGCCCCAGTCCTCGTGCAGCTTCAACGCACAGGCGCCGGCCTTGATCATCTCGACCAGCGCGGCGGGCCGCGACGCGTTGCCCTTGCCGGAGATGCCGAGATTGACCGGGAACGCATCGAACGACTGAATCATCCGCCCCATGTGCCACGGCCCCGGCGTGCAGGTGGTGGCGAACGTGCCGTGCGAGGGACCGGTGCCGCCGCCGAGCATCGAGGTGACGCCGGACATCAGCGCGTGCTCGATCTGCTGCGGACAGATGAAATGGATGTGGCTGTCGAAGCCTCCGGCGGTCAAGATCTTCCCTTCGCCCGCGATCACGTCGGTGCCGGGGCCGATGATGATAGTGACGCCAGGCTGGATGTCGGGATTGCCGGCCTTGCCGATCGCGGCGATCATGCCGTCCTTGATCGCAACGTCGGCCTTCACGATGCCCCAGTGGTCGACGATCAGCGCATTGGTGATGACGGTGTCGGCCGCGCCCTGCTTGTTGGTGACCTGCGACTGGCCCATGCCGTCGCGGATCACCTTTCCGCCGCCGAACTTCACCTCCTCGCCGTAGGTGGTGAAATCCTTTTCGACCTCGATGATGAGATCTGTATCGGCCAATCGCACCTTGTCCCCGGTGGTCGGGCCGAACATGTCGGCATAGACGGAACGCTTTATTTTGACGGACATCACAAGCCCCGTTTGCGTTTGAATTTTTGGTTGTTCACAGCGCAGCCCTCGCTGCTCTTACGGCATCGTCGAATTTTGCATCGAGCCACGAATTGCCGCCACGGCATCCGGCGACGACCTGCTCAGCCCAGCCCGTGTAGTCGGCGAGATCGTCGCGCTCCTCGGCGGACGGGTCGGAATGAATGCGCGCGCCGATATTGCTGATCTTGTCGGCGATCTTGATCAGTTTAGCGCCGGCCGATTTCTTCGGTGCATCGACGATCTGCCGGCGTCGTCGCTCTGATTTGGGCAGGCTCATGTCGTCGGTGCATTCAACGACGAGGGAGGCGACGCGGTCCGAGAATTTCCGTGCGAGCTCCTCGCGCGTCGTCTCGGTGTCCTCGATCACGTCGTGCAGCCACCCGGCCGCGACCAGCTCGGCATCGGCGCCATCCGTCGCTATCGCAAGCAGGTTTGCGACCTCGGCAAGGTGATTGATGTAAGGCTCGTTCCCCCGCCCCTTGCGCGCCATGCCATTGTGCCGGCGCGCGGCCAGCTCAGCGGCTTCGGAGATGAGGCGGACGGCGGGCAGCATGCCTCACAGCTTCCCCATCACGTCGCCACGGAATCCGTAGATCGTTTTCTTTCCCGCCACGGCGACGAGCTGGACGTCGCGGGTCTGGCCGGGTTCGAAGCGCACGGCGGTGCCGGCGGCGATGTCGAGGCGCATGCCGCGGGCTTTCTTGCGGTCGAATTTCAGCGCCGGGTTGGTCTCGAAGAAATGGTAGTGCGAGCCGACCTGGATCGGGCGGTCGCCGGTGTTGGCCACCGTCAGCGTCACGGTCTTGCGGCCGGCATTGAGCTCGATCTCGCCGTCCTGGATGAAGAGTTCGCCGGGAATCATGCTCTCGCTCCTACCTGATCGGCTCGTGCACGGTGACGAGCTTGGTGCCGTCCGGAAAGGTCGCCTCGACCTGGATGTCGTGGATCATTTCGGGAATGCCCGGCATCACCTGGTCGCGGGTGAGGACCTGCGCGCCGGACTGCATCAGCTCGGCGACGGTGCGGCCGTCGCGCGCGCCTTCGAGGATAAAGTCGGAGATGATCGCGATCGCCTCGGGATGGTTGAGCTTGACGCCGCGATCCAGCCGGCGGCGGGCGACGATCGCCGCCATCGAGATCAGGAGCTTGTCCTTTTCGCGGGGAGACAGGTTCATGCAGCATCTCTTCCGTTCAATGCATCAATTCAGCAGCCGTCAACTCAGCCACAGCCGCGGCAGCGCCGCGCCGGTCCGCGCCAGCACCGCCATCATGTCGGCGCGCAAGCGCGCCGCATCTTGGGCACAGAACCGCGCCATTGCAAAGCCATTCCAGGCGGAGATTCCGACCTCGCCGGCGAATGACTCCGAGGCCTCGCGGATACGCTCGATCAGCGGCTCGTCGCCGGGAACGATCAGCGCCGTACCGATCGCGGCACCGCCCTTGGCCACCGCCGATCGCCCAAGTTTTGCACCGATATTGCCGTCGAGCCTGACAGTTTCAGCGAACACCAGCTTGCCCCCACGACGCAGCCGCCAGCGATCAATGAACTCGCCCTGCTCCATCCGCTCGCCCATGGCGGTGCGGCCGAACACGACGATCTCGCAAAGCAGAAGCGAGGCGGCCTCGTCGAGCTCGATGTCGAAACGACGATGGACCCGGGCTCGATCGAACAGGATCGTCTCCTGGGGCAACCAGCCGAGATGCGCGCCGGCGGCGACCTTCAAGGCGATATTGAGCTGCGCCGCCGCCCCTGGCGCGCGATAGACCTTCTCGGCCGCAGCAGTGGTCAATGTCAGACGTGCCCCCTGGCCTACCGCGATCTCGATATCAAAACGATCTCCGCCGGCAACGCCGCCGGCCGTGTTGACGAACACGCCGGAGAGCCCCTCGCCCTCCGGCGAGGGAAAGCGCACGCGCAGGGAGCCGGACTCATGCAAGACGCCGCGCCGCGTCACGCCATCGCGGGCATGGACGTCGAAGCGCACCGCGCCACGGGCGCGGTTCGCCTCGAACACCGAAGATGTCGTCAAAGCGTCGCTGCGCATCCGTCTCCCCAGCCGGTCGCGGCAGA
Organism: Bradyrhizobium sp. Mp27; assembly: GCF_029953005.1. Lineage (NCBI taxonomy): Bacteria > Pseudomonadati > Pseudomonadota > Alphaproteobacteria > Hyphomicrobiales > Nitrobacteraceae > Bradyrhizobium > Bradyrhizobium sp. Mp27. Next base: position 104,849 of record NZ_JASAUS010000008.1, read on the forward strand.
AATTTTCGGATTACAGCGCCATCTGGCGGCTGATTTCGGCCGGATCGAGATTGGATCGGTCGCAGGAGAACTTCACCGCGCCGCGATCCATCACCGCGAAACTGTCGCCGAGTTCGCAAGCAAAGTCGAGATATTGTTCGACCAGCACGATGGCGATGTTGCCGAGGTTACGCAGATACGAGATGGCGCGACCGATGTCCTTGATGATCGAGGGCTGGATGCCCTCGGTCGGCTCGTCGAGCAGCAGCAGCTTTGGCCGCATCACCAGCGCACGCCCGATCGCGAGCTGCTGCTGCTGGCCGCCGGAGAGGTCGCCGCCGCGCCGGCCGAGCATCGATTGCAGCACCGGAAACAGCGAGAACACGTCGTCCGGAATGTGCTTGTCTTCGCGCTTGAGCGGACCGAAGCCGGTCTTGAGGTTCTCCTCGACCGTCAGAAGAGGAAAGATCTCGCGGCCCTGCGGCACGAAGCCGATGCCCTTGCGCGCCCGCTCATAGGGCTTCAGGCCCGTGATGTCGCTGCCGTCGAGCACGATCGCGCCCGAGGAGATTGGATACTGGCCGACCATAGCGCGCAACAGCGAGGTCTTGCCGACGCCGTTGCGCCCGAGCACGCACGTCACCTTGCCGGGCTCTGCGGCGATGGAGACGCCGCGCAGCGCCTGCGCAGCGCCGTAGAACAGGTTGATGTCCTTGACCTCAAGCATCGCTCAGCGCCCCAGATAGACTTCGATGACCCGCTCGTTGGACGAGACCTGGTCGATGGTTCCTTCCGCAAGCACGGTGCCTTCATGCAGGCAGGTGACCTTGACGCCGAGCTCGCGCACGAACGTCATGTCGTGCTCGACGACCATCACGGTGTGGGTCTTGTTGATCTCTTTCAGCAGCTCGGCGGTAAGATGCGTCTCGACGTCGGTCATGCCCGCGACGGGCTCGTCGACGAGCAGCAGCTTCGGATCCTGCGCCAGCAGCATGCCGATCTCGAGCCACTGCTTCTGACCGTGGCTGAGGCTGCCGGCGAGGCGGTTGCGGGCATCGGTGAGGCGGATCGTCTCCAGCACCTTGTCGATGCGCTCGGACTCCGCCCTGCTGCCGCGCCAGAACAGCGTGCCTTTGACGCTGTGATCGACATTGAGCGCGAGCAGGAGGTTGTCCTGCACGGTCTGGCTCTCGAACACGGTCGGCTTCTGGAATTTGCGGCCGATGCCGAGCTCGGCGATGCGGGTCTCGTCCAGACGCGTCAAATCGGTGACGCCGTCGAACAGCACCGTGCCCTCGTCGGGCTTGGTCTTGCCGGTAATGATATCCATCATCGTCGTCTTGCCGGCACCGTTCGGGCCGATGATGGCGCGCATCTCGCCGGGCTCCAGCGCGAGCGAGAGGTTATTGATGGCATGGAAGCCGTCGAACGAGACGTGCACGCCGTCGAGATAGAGCATCGCGGAAGTCGCGCGTGTATCCATGACATTCATTGCGCCTACTCCGCCATCTTGGGTTCGGTGACGCCATCTTCGGCCGCGGCGCTCGCGCTGGTCGCGGCGCGCTTTTCCTTCGACGAGTCCCACCAGGCATTGAAGGTCCCGACGATGCCCTTGGGCAGCAGCAGCGTCACCAGGATGAACAGCGCGCCCAGCATGAACAGCCAGTAGGGCGCGAGCATGCCCGAGGTGAAGAACGTTTTTGCGTAGTTGACGACGACGGCGCCGAGTGCCGCACCGATCAGCGTACCGCGGCCGCCGACCGCGACCCAGATCACCGCCTCGATCGAATTGCCCGGTGCGAATTCGCTCGGATTGATGATGCCGACCTGGGGCACGTAGAGCGCACCGGCAACGCCGGCCATGCAGGCCGACAACGTGAACACGAACAGCTTGTAGGATTCGACGCGGTAGCCGAGGAACCGGCTGCGCGATTCCGCGTCGCGGATTGCGATCAGAACCTTGCCGAGCTTGGAGGACACGACGGAGCGGCAGATCAGGAAGCTCAGGATGAGCGCCAGGCAGCTCAGCGCAAACAGCGCGGCACGGGTGCCCTCGGCCTGCACGTTGAAGCCGAGGATGTCCTTGAAATCGGTCAGGCCGTTGTTGCCGCCGAAGCCGAAATCATTGCGGAAGAAGGCCAGCAGCAGCGCATAGGTCATCGCCTGCGTGATGATCGACAGGTACACGCCGGTGACGCGGGAGCGGAAGGCGAGCCAGCCGAAGCAGAATGCAAGCAGGCCGGGCACGACCAGCACCATCAGCGCCGCAAACCAGAACATATCGAAGCCGTACCAGTACCAGGGCAGCTTCGAATAGTTCAGGAACACCATGAAGTCGGGCAGAACAGGGTTGCCGTAGACGCCGCGGGTGCCGATCTGCCGCATCAGGTACATGCCCATCGCGTAGCCGCCGAGCGCGAAGAAGGCGCCGTGGCCGAGCGAGAGGATGCCGCAATAGCCCCAGATCAGGTCGATCGAGAGCGCGAGGATCGCGTAGCAGACATATTTGCCCCAGAGCGCGACCAGATAGGTCGGCACCTGCAGGACCGAGCCTGCGGGCAGCAGCAGGTTGGAGAGCGGGATGAGGATGCCGCAGGCCGCGACGATGGCGAGAAAGATCGTCGCGCCGCGGTCCAGCGACCTGGTCAGCATGTGGGGGGTCATGCTTCCACCGCACGGCCCTTGAGCGCGAACAGGCCGCGCGGCCGCTTTTGAATGAACAGGATGATGAGAACGAGGATCGCGATCTTGCCGAGCACGGCGCCGGCGACCGGCTCCAGGAACTTATTGGCGATGCCGAGCGTGAAGGCGCCGACCAGCGTGCCCCAGAGATTACCGACCCCGCCGAACACCACGACCATAAAACTGTCGATGATGTAGCTCTGGCCGAGATTGGGGCTGACATTGTCGATCTGCGACAGCGCCACGCCCGCGATGCCGGCAATGCCGGAGCCGAGACCGAAGGTCAGCGCGTCGACGCGCGAGGTGGCGATGCCCATCGAGGCCGCCATGCGGCGGTTCTGCGTCACCGCGCGCATCTCGAGGCCGAGCGCGGTATAGCGCAGCATCGCGAGCAGGATGACGAAGACGGCCAGGGTGAAGCAGAGGATCCAGAGCCGGTTATAGGTGATGGTGATCTGGCCGAGCTCGAACGCGCCGCTCATCCAGGAGGGATTGCCGACCTCGCGGTTGGTCGGGCCGAACATGGTGCGCACCGCCTGCTGCAGCACCAGCGACAAGCCCCAGGTCGCCAGCAGCGTCTCCAGCGGACGGCCATAGAGGAAACGGATGATGCTGCGCTCGATCAGCACGCCGATGCCGCCGGCGACGAGGAAGGCGAGCGGCACGGCGATCAAGAGCGAATAATCGAAGAGTGCGGGATAGCGGGTGCGGATCACCTCCTGCACCACGAAAGTGGTGTAGGCGCCGATCATCACCATCTCGCCATGGGCCATGTTGATGACCCCCATCACGCCGAAGGTGATGGCAAGCCCGATCGCGGCGAGCAGCAGCACCGAGCCGAGCGAGAGGCCGTACCAGGCATTCTGCACCGTGGACCAGACCGCGAGCGAAGACTGGATTGAGCCAATCGCGCTCGCGGCGGCGTTGGTCACCGAGGCCGGCTGGTCGCCCATGCCGGTGAGCAGCGCCATCGCCTCCTGGTCGCCGCGTGCCTTGAGGGTAGCGACCGCCTCGAGCTTCGCGACCTCGGTGGCATCGGACTTGAACAGCAGGATCGCCGCGCGGGCTTCGCCGAGCGCAGCCTTGACCGATTTGTTGGTTTCCTTGGCGAGCGCGCCATCGACCGCCTCGAGCGCGCTCTCCTCATGCGACTTGAAGACGGATTGCGCCGCCTGGAGGCGCGTTCCGACATCCGGCGACTGGAGCGTCAGGCTGCCGATCGCAGCGTCGACGCTGCGGCGCAGGCGGTTATTGAGGCGCACCGCGCTGGCGCTGTCGGGAACGTTGGCGACGGGCTCGCCGGTCGCAGCATCGATCGACTTGCCGTCGGCACCGGTGACGTAAACCTTCTTGCTGTCAGGGTCGGCCATGAGACGGCCGTCCTGGAGCGCGCTGATGATGGGGAAAGCCAGCTTGTTGCCGCTGCTCGCGACCACGCCGATCGCCTCTTCCGTATCGGAGTAGTCGTCGTTGGCGAATTTGGCGACCGCGTCCTCGAACGGACCGGCAAAGGCCGGCAGTGCGAACGCGATCAGGAATAACGAGAGGACAAAGGTCGAGAGACGGGCGGATAGATTGGTTGGCACTGTGGATCACCCCGGCAGAAGTGGGGAGAAGGCGGCGGAATAGCCGTCTTCTCCCGTCGTGCAATCAAACGTCAGATCCGGATCAGGAGCCGGAGCCGAGGCACTTGTTGGTCTTGGTGTTGAAGTTGCCGCACTTCTTGCCGACCCAGTCGCCGACCAGGTCCTTGGAGCCGTCGAGCTCCTTCGACCAGGCGTCGCCGGCAACGAGGCTCGGGGTCTTCCAGACCACGTCGAACTGGCCGTTGCCCTTGATCTCGCCGATGAACACCGGCTTGGTGATGTGGTGGTTCGGCAGCATCTTCGACACGCCGCCGGTCAGGTTCGGTGCCTCGATGCCGGGGAGCGCGTCGATCACCTTGTCCGGATCGGTTGACTTCACCTTCTCGACGGCCTTCACCCACATGTTAAAGCCGATCACGTGCGCTTCCATCGGATCGTTGGTCACGCGCTTCGGGTTCTTGGTGTAGGTCTGCCAGTCCTTGATGAACTTCTCGTTCGCCGGGTTCTTGATCGACTCGAAGTAGTTCCAGGCGGCGAGATGGCCGACCAGCGGCTTGGTGTCGATACCGGCGAGCTCTTCCTCACCCACCGAGAACGCGACCACCGGGATGTCCTTGGCCTTGATGCCCTGGTTGCCGAGCTCTTTGTAGAAGGGGACGTTGGCGTCGCCGTTGATGGTCGAGACCACCGCGGTCTTCTTGCCGGCCGAGCCGAACTTCTTGATGTCGGCCACGATCGTCTGCCAGTCGGAATGACCGAACGGCGTGTAGTTGATCATGATGTCTTCCTGGGCGACACCCTTCGACTTCAGGTAGGCTTCCAGGATCTTGTTGGTGGTGCGCGGATAGACGTAGTCGGTGCCCGCGAGCACCCAGCGCTTCACCTTCTCGTCCTTCATCAGATAGTCGACGGCGGGGATCGCCTGCTGGTTCGGCGCAGCACCCGTGTAGAACACGTTGCGCTCGCTCTCCTCGCCCTCGTACTGCACGGGGTAGAACAGGATGCTGTTCAGCTCCTTGAAGACCGGGAGCACGGACTTGCGCGACACCGAGGTCCAGCAGCCGAACACGACCGCGACCTTGTCCTTGGTGATCAGCTCGCGCGCCTTTTCGGCGAACAGCGGCCAGTTCGAGGCAGGGTCGACCACAACGGCTTCGAGCTTCTTGCCGTTGACGCCGCCCTTCTTGTTCTGCTCGTCGATGAGGAAGAGAATGGTGTCCTTCAGCGTGGTTTCGCTGATGGCCATGGTGCCGGAGAGAGAATGAAGGACGCCGACCTTGATGGTGTCGTCCGCGGCCTTTGCGCCGGTCAATGAAGCCAGACCCATCATCAGTCCAGCGGTCGCGGCGAGAACGCCACGGCGGCTAAATGACGCCGCTATATCGTGAGTGGATTTGTTAAGCATGGATGTATCATCTCCCTGACGCAGACGTGAAAAAGACGCTGCGAAACGGCCCCACGGCCGCCTGCGATTAACGGAATCGCAAGAACCATGCCATGGGCTGAGCACATGCCAACCTATTGGTCAGGCTAGATAATTTTGCTGCAATCCAACTTTCGCCGCAGTCCGATTGCCCAAATCTTGGGCGAATAAAATGTATGCCAATGCGGCAGACAGGCTATTTTTTGAGCAAACCAACAACTCTGTCTAAATTTCCGGCATAACTATTTCTGCACTGCAATCGCGGTTCGAGGCCGCATTGCCTTGAAACCGCCCCCTGAATGTTCCATATGGAGGTTCGAGACCTCTTGCGAATCAAGGGGTCGTAGCGAGCCGCGTGTTCTTAAGCCCTTTCCGGGCCTCTGGCTTGCCCCATCCCATCAAGCCATCCGACACCCCAAACACGCAGGTGTCTATTCGACACCCTTATTGCGTGTGCCCCGCTGATTGCGCCGGGCGCCCGCTTTCGACATGGAAAGAACCCATCTTTTGACTTCCTTTCAGGACTTCGGCCTTGCCGAACCCATCGCGCGTGCTCTCGCCGAAGAGAATTACGTCACCCCCACCCCCATCCAGGCCCAGACGATTCCCACGGCGCTGACCGGCCGCGACGTCGTCGGCATCGCCCAGACCGGCACCGGCAAGACCGCGTCCTTCGCGCTGCCGATCCTGCACCGCCTGCTCGAGAACCGCATCAAGCCGCAGCCGAAGACCTGCCGCGTGCTGGTGCTTTCGCCCACCCGCGAGCTGTCCGGCCAGATCCTCGATAGCTTCAACGCCTACGGCCGCCACATCCGCCTGTCCTCGACACTCGCCATCGGCGGCGTGCCGATGGGCCGCCAGGTTCGCGCGCTGATGCCCGGCCTCGAGGTCTTGGTGGCGACCCCCGGCCGGCTGCTCGACCTCGTGCAGAGCAACGGGCTGAAGCTTGGAAGCGTCGAATTCCTCGTGCTCGACGAGGCCGACCGCATGCTCGACATGGGCTTCATCAACGACATCCGCAAAATCGTCGCCAAGCTGCCGATCAAGCGGCAGACGCTGTTCTTCTCGGCCACCATGCCGAAGGACATCGCCGAGCTCGCCGACGCGATGCTACGGGATCCCGCCCGCGTGGCGGTCACCCCGGTGTCCTCGACCGCCGAGCGGATCAACCAGCGCATCATCCAGGTCGATTTCTCCGCCAAGCCCGCCTTCCTGACCAAGCTCCTGAAGGACGAGCCGGTCAATCGCGCGCTGGTCTTCACCCGCACCAAGCATGGTGCCGACAAGGTCGTGAAGACACTCGAGAAGGCTGGCATCGCCGCCAGCGCCATCCATGGCAACAAGTCACAGAACCATCGCGAGCGGACGCTCGCCCAGTTCCGTTCCGGCGAGATCCGCACCCTGGTCGCCACTGACATCGCCGCCCGCGGTATCGATGTCGACGGCATCAGCCACGTCATCAACTTCGACCTGCCGAACGTGCCCGAGACCTATGTGCACCGCATCGGTCGCACCGCGCGTGCCGGCGCCGACGGCACCGCGATCTCGCTGGTCGCCGGCGGCGAGGAACTGAGCTATCTCCGCGACATCGAGCGACTGATCAAGGTGGCGCTGCCGCGCGAGGATCTCCGCACCGATGCCGGGCGCCGCGATGCGGGTCCGCCCCCGCCGCAGCAACGACAGGGCCGGCCGGGCCGCCCGGGCCAGCGCCCGCAAGGCGCAAGGCATGGTGAGGGACGTCACACTGACGGACGACGCACCGACGAAAGGCATGCCGACGGACGCCACCATAGCGCCGCCAAGCATGGCGACGGAAGGCCCGGCGAAGGTCGGCACGGTGACGGAAGGCATGTTGACGGACGTCCCGGTGGTAGCCAGAAGGTCTCGAAGGGGTCTCGCCGCCACCGGTCCGGTGGTAAGCCGCATTCTTCCCCAACCGACCGCCCGGAACAGCGTTCCGCGCATAGCGCTGGCAAGCCCGATGGGATACAAGGCGTGGCCTTTTTACGCCGCGAGAGTCGGCCGATGGGCCAACCGACCCGCAAACCCTATTCGCACTAGCCGTCCACGACCTGGAGAAATTCATGGCTAAGGAAGAGCTGATCCAGTTCGAAGGACTGGTCACCGAAATCCTCCCCGACGCGCGCTACCGCGTGCAGCTCGACGCCGGGCACGAGATCGTCGCCTACACCGCCGGCAAGATGAAGAAGAACCGCATCAAGACGCTGGCGGGTGACCGCGTGACCGTGGAAATGTCGCCCTACGACCTTGAGAAGGGCCGGCTGATTTTCCGCCACAAGGACGAACGTCCGAGTGGCGTGGGCGGGCCTCCCCGTCCCGGACAGCGCGGTGGCCAGTTCCGCCGCCGCTGATCCGCTTCCGGCATCTCGGCTGCGAAAGTAAAATTCCGACCTGTATGCTGATCCGCCGTGTCGATCGCGGCGGATCAAAAAATCGTGCACGTCAGGATTGTTTTGGTGCCTTAATTCCAATAAAATCACTCATCGATTTTCGGCCGGACGACATTGGCATCCACCGGTACAGCCGGTTCAGACACGCTGACGACCCTTCCAGAAACTCGATCTAACCCGCCTGCGAAAGTAGGCTTCGACACTGCACATCTGAGAAGGAACTACCCCGTGAGCATGGGAACCGTGAAGTGGTTTAACGCGACCAAGGGCTTTGGCTTCATCCAGCCCGACGATGGCGGCCAGGACGTCTTCGTACACATCAGCGCCGTCGAGCGCGCCGGTCTCGGCACGCTGCGTGAAGGTCAGAAGGTCTCTTACGAGATCGTGGCCGACCGTCGTTCCGGCAAGTCGGCAGCGGACAACCTCCGCGCCGCCGGTTGAGCCCACGGGCCTTCGGCCCGGACGGCTCTAGCGAGCAAGCAAAAGGAAAAGGCCGTGCGCAACGCACGGCCTTTTTTCATGTCCTAAACAGCGGATGGACTCAGCAGGTCGCACCGGCCGCATCCGCGCTGTCGTAGACGCGCTGGACAACGCGTCGGTCTTGCCAGTTCGTCCTGCTAGTTCGTTTTGGCGGCCGCGCCGGCATTGCCGCTGGCGTTGTTGCTCAACGAACCGGCCTGGCTCATCGTGTTGTTGAAGTAGTTGTCGCTGTCGCCGAGCGTCACGCGGCGCTGGCACAGCGGCATGCAGCTGTAGGACTCGCGCTCGACCCCGCGATAGACAGTGACGAGCCGGTCGCTCGGACCTTCGACCTGGATCTGACGGTCGACCAGGATCTCACCGCCGCGGTCGAGCGCGATGAAATTGGTGGCACCGTAGCCCTTCCCGGTCACGACGATCATGCCGCCGGGCTGGAGCGTGACATCGGCGATCAGGGGATTGCCGACCACGATGGTCGCCACCTTGCCGGGCAGCTTGACCAGCTTGGCCTGGTCGACATTGACGGCGATGGTGTCGGCGGTCGCCTCGGCAAGGCTGGCGGCCGGCGATGCCAGCACCGCAGCCGCAACCAGAAGACAAACGCGCGCATGACGGCGCAGCAACTCTTTACGCATACTCTTACCCCCGGGACGTCACAAACCGGCAGAAGCGATTCGATACACAGCGGAGCCGGTGCCCGACCCGGCTAACCTGCCCTTAATTCGTGAACGTTCCGCAAACTCGCCGACTATTGTTTGAACGGACTGGGCGTTTTGCTGCCTCAGAAGATCCCTTACTGGCGGAACGGATAGGCGAGCTGGCCCCCGATCTCCTTCGGCATGGTCGCTTCGTCCTTGCCGTAGTCCTGCGGCAGTTTCCCCTCCGGCATGCGGAAGGTGCCGAACAGCACGTCCCAGATCGGAAACGTCCCGGCAAAATTGGTGTCGCCGCCCTCTTCGAGCGCGGTGTGGTGCCAGCGGTGGAACACCGGCGTCGCCAGCACGTATTTGAACGGCCCGAAGGTCCAGTTCAGGTTGGCGTGCACGAAGGCCGAATGGAAGGTGGTGAACGGACCGAGCCAGATCATGACGTTCGGGGAGATGCCGGCCATCAGCAGCACGACGTCGACGCCGATCGTCCCGAGCATGAGATTGACGGGATGGAAGCGGGCCGCAGAAATCCACCCGATCTCCTCCGACGAATGATGGATGGCGTGGTACTTCCAGAATCCGCCGTCGTGGAACAGCCGGTGCAGCCAGTACAGCATGAAGTCAGACAGCACCAGGAACAGTATGGCCTGTACCCACAGCGGCAACGCCGCCAGCGGGCCATGGCCATTGTCGTAGAAGGCGATCAGGTCGTCGGCGTCGTGGATGTTGAAGATGGCACCGGCACCGACGATCAGGAGTCCGATCCGCATGGTGCGGGCGAACACCGGAACGAAGAACCAGTAGCAGATGTCGGTGAGGATCTCGCGCTTGCGCCACCACGGCGCGCCGGGATTGCAGGCCCAGAAATGCTCGAGCACGGTGAAGACCGCCGCGAGCACGAAGGTGACGGGGACCATCTTCTGGATGGTCTCGCCGAGCATCAAGGCAACTTGCATGGGCAGGCTCGACATCGTCGCCTCTCTTCCAAACTTCCGATCCCGCTTAGGCCTACTCCCCGAAATTTAAGGGAGGGTGAAGTCCACGGCGCGCTTGGGGCGCATTTGGAACAGGAAGAATTTCGATTGCGTCCTTAAGGCCAAATTCACTCTGGGCAAAAGCATCGGGCTGGAAGCGGGTTTGCCCGATCGAATTAACTCTACCGAAAGAGCTCGGATCTCATGTTTATCGCGTCAAGCACAGCGCCGAACGAGGCGATCACACCCCAGACGGAGTTTAGTTCATGAAGAACCTGATTGCGCGTTTCGCGAAGGATGAATCCGGCGCCACCGCCATCGAATACGGCCTGATTGCTGCCGGCATCGCACTGGCCATCATCACCGTCGTCAACAACCTCGGCAGCTCGCTGAACACCAAGTTCGGCTCGATCAGCTCCTCGCTGAAGTAAGCGACCGACCAACGACGGCAAAAGCCCCGGACTTCCGGGGCCTTTGTTTTTCTGAATGCGGCGAGTTCCAGTGGCGTTACGCGAGTACAGAACCGAAGCCGCGGTTGCGGCGAGCGAGGCGGAGGCGGCCGAGACCTCTTCGCCGGCGTACTGGGTTTGCCTTGCGCTGCTGCTCGCGACGGCCGTCCTCGCCGCGCGCATTGCCAGCATCTGGTGAGTGCGCCTCCGGCAGGTCCCTGCTCGCAGCGCCCCTGCCGCCGTTGTCGGTTTGTTTAGCACTGCCAGCTAGCATGCGGCGACACCCCGATCCCGCGATGAACCCAAGCTCAAGACGCCGCCCATGATCCTCGACCTTGCGCGCCTTCTGCTCTTCCCGGCCCTGATGGCCTTCGCCGCCGCGAGCGATCTCTTCACGATGACCATCTCGAACCGCGTGTCGCTGGCGCTGATCGCGGGCTTCTTCGTGCTCGCGTTCGCCGGTGGCATGGCACCTTACGAGATGCTGAGCCATGTCGGCGCCGGCGCACTGCTTCTCGTCGTGGCCTTCGGCTGCTTTGCGATGGGCTGGATGGGCGGCGGCGACGCCAAGGTCGCGGCTTCGGTCGCGCTCTGGTTCGGCTTCGCGCAATTGATGGATTTCCTGCTCTACGCCTCGCTGTTCGGCGGAGCGCTGACGCTGCTGCTGCTCCAGTTCCGGCAATGGCCATTGCCTTACGGGCTGGCGGGCCAGGCCTGGCTGGCACGGCTGCACGACAAGGAGAGCGGCATTCCGTACGGCATCGCGCTCACGCTCGGCGCGCTGATGGTCTATCCGGAGACCGAATGGGTGAAGGCGATCGACCTCGCTCACCTCGCACTGCGCTGAACGCACCGGGTAAGCCGGCGTTAAGCCGATTTAGATACGCCTCATTAACCATGCTTTGACGAATAGCTGGTCAACTGCCGATTACGGCGGCGGCTGTGTCGCGGCGTTTTGTGGAAAGTGAAGCGTATGAATAGGGCACGCATTGTCGTCCTGACGGTCGCCATCTGCGCCGGCGGTGTCGCCGCGTACCTGGCGAGCGGCTCGGACTCTGCGCCGCCACCGGCGGCTCCGGTCGCACAGCTTCCGACCGTCGACGTCCTGGTCGCCAAGAACGACATCGGCCTCGGCCAGACCGTGAAGCCGGAAGACGTGCAATGGCAGACCTGGCCGGCTGCGACCGCCAGCTCCACCTTCATCCGCCGCAACGAGCGCCCCGAGGGCGCAACCCAGGTCATCGGCTCGATCGCCCGCGCGCCCTTCATCCAGGGTGAGCCGATCCGCGACCAGAAGCTGGTCAGGGCCGAGGGCTCCGGCTTCATGGCGGCGATCCTGCCGACCGGCATGCGCGCGATCTCGACCGAGATCTCGCCGGAGACCGGCGCGGGCGGCTTCATCCTGCCCAACGACCGCGTCGACGTGCTTCTGACGCGCCGCATCAAGAACGCCGACCAGGGCGCCGGCGCCCAGGACATCGTCACGTCCGAGATCATCCTGGCCAATGTCCGCGTGCTGGCCATCGACCAGGCGCCGAAGGAAAAGGACGGCCAGAACGCCGTGGTGGGCAAGACCGTCACGCTCGAGCTCAATCCCGCGCAGACGGCGACGCTCTCCGCGGCCCGGCAGAGCGGCACGCTGTCGCTGGCGCTGCGCAGCATCGCCGACGTCAAGATGAGCGAGATCACGCTCGATGATTCCGCGAAGCGCGATGGCGTTTCGATCATTCGCTACGGCATTCCAAGCGCGACGGCGAAGGCACGATGAGGACTGTCGATATGAAATGCAGGGCAGATTTGGCGACGATGCGAACCTCGATGGTCCGCGCCCTGTCGTTTTCGGCCGCCTTCGCGCTGACGCTCAACCCGGTGCTCACCCCGGCGATCGCCGCCGACTACCGCCCGGTGGCGCAGGTCGCGGCCGACGGCCAGATGAACGCGCGCTTCCTCTCGCTCGGCGTCGGCAAGTCGATCGTGATCGACCTGCCGCGCGACATCAAGGACGTGCTCGTCGCCGATCCCAAGATCGCCAATGCGGTGGTCCGCTCGTCGCAGCGCGCCTACATCATCGGCGCCTCGGTCGGCCAGACCAACATCGTGTTCTTCGATTCCGCCGGCCAGCAGATCGCGGCCTATGACATCGCGGTCAAGCGCGACCTCAACGGCCTGCGTGCCGCGCTCAAGCAGGTCCTGCCCAATGCCGACATCCAGATCGACGGCCTCGGCGACGGTGTCGTCCTGACCGGCTCGGCGGCGAACCCGCTGGAAGCGCAGCAGGCCAATGATCTCGCCGCGCGCCTCGCCGGCGGCGCCGAAAAGGTAGTGAACTCGATCGTGATCCGCGGCCGCGACCAGGTCATGCTGAAGGTGACCGTCGCCGAAGTCGCGCGCACCATCGTCAAGCAGCTTGGCATCGATCTCACCGCGAACCTGAACTACGGCACCTCGGTGGTGAGCTTCACCAACTCCAACCCCTTCACGGCTCTCGGTAAGAATCTGGTGGACGGCAACGCCCTGACCACGAAGTTCGGCGCGACGCCGTCGGTGCAGGCCACCCTGCGCGCGATGGAGAGCGCCGGCGTGATCCGGACGCTGGCCGAGCCGAACCTGACCGCGATCTCCGGTGAGTCCGCGACCTTCATCGCCGGCGGCGAATTCCCGGTACCGGCCGGTTATGCGTGCGATCCCACCACGCATGTCTGTACCACCCAGATCAGCTTCAAGAAGTTCGGTATCTCGCTCAACTTCACCCCCATCGTGCTGAGCGAGGGCAAGATCAGCCTGCGCGTGATGACCGAGGTCTCGGAACTGTCGAACGAAAATTCGATCACGCTGTCGCAGGCCGTGACCTCGACCTCGGTGAACTCGCTGACGGTGCCCTCGATCAAGACCCGCCGCGCCGAAACCTCGCTGGAAATTCCCTCCGGCGGCGCGATGGCCATGGCCGGCCTGATCCAGCAGCAGACCAAGCAGGCGGTCAGCGGGTTGCCGGGACTGATGCAGCTCCCGATCCTCGGCACGCTGTTCCGCAGCCGTGACTTCGTCAACAACGCGACCGAGCTGGTGGTGATCGTGACACCTTATGTCGTTCGCGCCGCGTCGCCAAAGGACCTGTCGCGGCCGGATGACGGCTTCGCCGCGCCTGCAGATCCGCAGGCCGAGCTGCTCGGCAATATCAACCGCATCTACGGCGTGCCCGGCCGGACCGAACCGGCCAAGAACTACCGCGGCACCTACGGCTTCATTACCGACTGAGGCGGAACGGGGATTTCACGATGATCACAGCACCACCCCAGATTCGCAAACGCGCCATCCGTTTCGGTGGCGCGCTCGTCGGCATGGCGCTCGCCCTCGGCGGCTGCCAGCACGACGAAGCGGTCACGGCCTCCATCCCCAACGATTACAAGCAGCGCCATCCGATCGCGATCGAGGAGCAGAACCGCTCGATCGTCGTCTTCGTCGGCCACGCCCGCGGCGGATTGACCGCCGCCCAGCGCGCCGACGTGATGGGCGTCGCCTCGGCCTGGCTGCACGAAGGCACCGGCGCCATCCGCATCGACGTGCCGTCCGGCACGCCCAACGCGCGTCCGGTCGCGGACACGATGCGCGAGATCCAGGCGATGCTGGCGGGCGCGGGCGTTCCGCCGCGCGGCGTCAACATTCGCCCCTACCAGCCGGAAGACAGGCGCTTCCTGCCGCCGATCCGGCTCACCTATTCCAAGATCGCCGCGATTGCCGGTCCCTGTGGCCTGTGGCCGGACGACATCGGCCCCTCGATGAAGAACAAGAGCTGGTTCGAGAACAAGGACTATTACAATTACGGCTGCGCCTATCAGCGCAACATGGCGGCGATGATCGACAATCCGTCGGACCTCGAGCAGCCGCGGCCTGAAACGCCGTCCTATACGGCGCGTCGCATCACGGCCTTCGAGAAGTATCGCAAGGGAACGACCACGGCGACCACCTATCCTGAGGCCGAAAAGGCCAAACTCAGCGACACCGGCAAATGATCAGCTACGCTCGCCAGACTCAAGAAGAGCAGTCCGAGGCGCCGACGCCGGTCGAGGAGCATATTGCTCCCTCGCCGCGCGTGTCGGTCCAGGCTTTCTGCGAGACCGTCGAGACCGCTGCCGCGGTGCAGTCGGCCGGCGAAGACCGTCGTCTCGGCAAGGCCCATCTGAAGATCCAGATGGGCGGCATGGCGGCCGCGATCGAAGCCTACCGCTCGGCGCCGACGCCGAACGTGATCGTGCTCGAGAGCGACGGCCGCAACGATCTTCTGACCGGCCTCGACCATCTCGCCACGGTCTGCGACGCCGGCACCCGCGTGGTCGTGATCGGCCGCATCAACGACGTCACGCTCTACCGCGAGCTGGTGCGCCGCGGCGTCAGCGACTACGTGCTCGCGCCGGTCGGCGCGATCGACGTCGTGCGCTCGATCTGCAACCTGTTCTCGGCGCCCGAAGCCAAGGCGGTCGGCCGCATCATTGCCGTGGTCGGCGCCAAGGGTGGCGTCGGCGCGTCCACCATCTCCCACAACGTCGCCTGGGCGATCGCGCGCGACCTCGCAATGGACTCGGTCGTCGCTGATCTCGACCTCGCCTTCGGCACCGCCGGGCTCGACTACAACCAGGACCCGCCGCAAGGTATTGCGGATGCCGTGTTCTCGCCGGATCGCGTCGACACCGCCTTCATCGACCGCCTGCTGTCGAAATGCACCGACCATCTCAGCCTGCTGGCGGCGCCGGCGACGCTCGACCGGGTCTATGATTTCGGCACCGACGCCTTCGACGCCGTGTTCGACACGCTGCGCTCCACCATGCCCTGCATCGTGCTCGACGTTCCGCATCAATGGTCGGGCTGGACCAAGCGCGCCCTGATCGGGGCGGACGACATCCTGATCGTGGCGGCGCCTGATCTCGCCAATCTGCGCAACACCAAGAATCTGTTCGATCTGCTGAAGGCCTCGCGGCCCAACGATCGGCCTCCGCTCTACTGCCTGAACCAGGTCGGCGTCCCGAAACGGCCCGAAATTGCCGCCGCCGAATTCGCCAAGGCGATCGAGAGCCAGCCGGTCGTCTCGATCCCGTTCGAACCGCAGATCTTCGGCTCGGCCGCCAACAACGGCCAGATGATCGCGGAGATCTCCGCCAACCACAAGTCGATCGAGATGTTTCTTCAGATCGCCCAGCGCTTGACCGGCCGCAGCGAGACGAAGAAGCAAAAGTCGTCCTTGCTTTCACCCCTGATTGACAAGTTGCGCGGAAAATAAGCCGCCGCATGGAGTTGTTAAGTGTTCGGTAAGCGTAGCGGAACAGACACCGATACTCGGGCTCCCAAGCCCGGCGCCGTGTCGCCAGAGCCTGCCCAGGCTCCGGCGCCCGCGGTGTCGCGCGCGCCGCCCCCGCCGGCCGTCGCCTCGCCGCCGCTTGCCCCCGCTCGGCCGGCGCCGGCCATGGAATCCCGCCGCTCGGACAATTACTACGAGGTCAAGGCGACGATCTTCGGTGCGCTGATCGAGGCCATCGACCTCGCCCAGCTCGCCAAGCTCGACTCCGAATCCGCGCGCGAGGAAATTCGCGACATCGTCAACGAGATCATCGCGATCAAGAACATCGTGATGTCGATCGCCGAGCAGGAGGAGCTGCTCGACGATATCTGCAACGACGTTCTCGGCTACGGCCCGCTGGAGCCTCTGCTGTCGCGCGACGACATCGCCGACATCATGGTCAACGGCGCCGACACCGTCTACATCGAGGTCGCCGGCAAGATCCAGCGCACCGGCATCCGCTTCCGCGACAACCAGCAGCTCCTCAACATCTGCCAGCGCATCGTCAGCCAGGTCGGCCGGCGCGTCGACGAATCCTCGCCGATCTGCGACGCGCGCCTCGCCGACGGCTCCCGCGTCAACGCCATCGTGCCGCCGCTGTCGATCGACGGGCCCACGCTCACCATCCGAAAATTCAAGAAGGACAAGCTGACGCTCGATCAGCTGGTCAGATTCGGCGCGATCTCGCCGGAGGGCGCGGAAATCCTCCAGATCATCGGTCGCGTCCGCTGCAACGTGCTGATCTCCGGCGGCACCGGCTCCGGCAAGACCACGCTGCTCAACTGCCTGACCAACTACATCGAGCACGACGAGCGCATCATCACCTGCGAGGACGCGGCCGAGCTCCAGCTCCAGCAGCCGCACGTGGTGCGACTCGAAACCCGTCCGCCCAACATCGAGGGCGAAGGCCAGGTCACCATGCGCGAACTGGTGCGCAACTGCCTGCGTATGCGACCCGAACGCATCATCGTCGGCGAAGTCCGCGGACCCGAGGCGTTCGACCTGCTCCAGGCCATGAACACCGGCCATGACGGCTCGATGGGCACGCTCCACGCCAACAATCCGCGCGAAGCGCTGTCGCGCTGTGAATCCATGATCACGATGGGCGGCTTCTCACTGCCCTCGCGCACCATCCGCGAGATGATCTGCGCTTCGATCGACGTCATCGTCCAGGCCGCGCGCCTGCGCGACGGCTCGCGCCGCATCACGCACATCACCGAGGTGATGGGCATGGAAGGCGACACCATCATCACCCAGGACATCTTCCTCTACGACATGGTCGGCGAGGACGCCAACGGCAAGATCATCGGCCGGCACCGCTCGACCGGCATCGGCCGCCCGAGATTCTGGGAGCGCGCGCGCTATTACGGCGACGAGAAGCGCCTTGCCGCCGCGCTCGATGCGGCGGAAGTCGCGCCGAAGACATGAGCAGATCGGCGCAGCCATGAACATGCAGGTCCTTGCCCTCGCCTTCCTCGCCACCGCCGCCGTCGGCGGCATCGCATGGGTGTTCCTCTATCCGCTCCTGTCCGGAGAACGGAAGGCGGAAAACCGCCGCGCCTCGATCGCGCGTGCCGACGCGCCCGCGGCCAAGCAGACTGAAAAGAGCCAGCGGTCGCGCCGCGAGCAGGTCGAGACGTCGCTCAAGGATCTCGAGGCGCGGCGCCAGCAGGAAAAGAGCGTTCCGCTCGGTGTTCGCCTGTCGCAGGCAGGACTCGACTGGACGCCACAGAAATTCTGGATCGTGTCCGCCGTCGTGGCGGGAGTGCTGTTCGCGATCGCCCTGTTCGTCGGCGGCGGCCTGCTTGGCGCCGCCGGTCTTGCCTTTGCCGGCGGCTTCGGCCTGCCACGCTGGGCGCTGGGCTTCCTGAAGAAGCGCCGCGAAAACAAATTCCTGGCGGCGCTGCCCGATGCGGTCGACGTGATCGTTCGCGGCATCAAGGCGGGCCTGCCGCTATTCGAATCGATCAAGGTCGTCGCCGCCGACTCGCCCGAGCCGCTGCGCAGCGAGTTCCTGGCCATCATCGAGACCCAGGCGATCGGCATGCCGCTCGGCGAGGCCTGCTCGCGTCTCTACGAGCGCATGCCGCTGCCGGAAGCCAACTTCTTCGGCATCGTCATCTCGATCCAGCAAAAATCCGGCGGCAACCTCTCCGAAGCGCTCGGCAACCTCTCCAAGGTGCTGCGCGACCGCAAGAAGATGAAGGAAAAGATCCAGGCGATGTCGATGGAGGCCAAGGCCTCGGCCGGCATCATCGGTTCGCTGCCGCCGATCGTGATGTTCCTCGTCTATCTCACGACTCCGCACTACATCTCGCTGCTTTGGACCCATCCGACCGGCCAGCTCATGCTGGTCGGCTGCGTCGTCTGGATGTCGATCGGCATCATGGTGATGAAGAAGATGATCAATTTCGATTTCTGACGGTGCCGTATGGTCGAATTCCTCGTTTCGAAACTGCATGATGTCCGCTTCATGACCATGCTGCTGGCGGCCATCGCCGCCAGCGCCACCGTCTATACGCTGGTGATGCCGCTCTTCGCCGGCGAAGGCCTCGCCAAGCGTATGAAGGCGGTGGCGAGCGAGCGCGAGCGCATCCGCCAGCGCGAGCGCGACCGCCTCAACAAGAGCGAGAAGGTCTCGCTGCGCCAAACGCCGAAGCAGGTCGTCTCCCGGGTCGTCGAGGACTTCAACCTCACCAAATGGCTCGCGCAGGAAGCCGCGCGCGACAAGCTGATCATGGCGGGCTATCGCGGCCAGGCGCCCTACGTCACCTTCCTCTTCGCCCGCATGGTGGCTCCGCTCGTGCTGTTCGTCGGCTCGATCATCTACGTGTTCCTGATCGCGCATATGCAGCAGTCGATGCCGATCAAGATCGGCATCTGCATAGGCGCGGCCTATCTCGGCCTTCAGGCGCCCATGCTGTTCCTCAAGAATGCGATTTCCAAGCGCCAGCTATCGATCAAGCGCGCCTTCCCCGATGCGCTCGACCTGCTCCTGATCTGTATCGAATCCGGCATGTCGGTGGAAATGGCGTTCCGGAAGGTCGCCACCGAAATCGTGGGCCAGTCGATCGCGCTGTCCGAGGAGTTCACGCTGACCACGGCCGAGCTGTCCTATTTGCAGGATCGCAAGGTCGCCTATGAGAACCTGGCGCGGCGCACCGGGCTAGAGGGCGTCAAGTCGGTGTGTCTCGCGCTTCAGCAGGCGGAGCGCTACGGCACCCCGCTCGGGCATTCCTTGCGCGTCATGGCGCAGGAAAACCGCGACATGCGCATGAACGAGGCCGAGAAGAAGGCGGCCGCGCTGCCGCCGAAGTTGACGGTGCCGATGATCCTGTTCTTCCTGCCGGTGCTGTTCGTCGTCATTCTCGGACCGACCGGCATCAAGATCAGCGAGCTGCACTGACGTCGAGACGCGGACCGCACGCGGTCCGCCGGCAGCTTCAGGATTGCAAGATCAGGTTCTGATCAGTCGGGCTGGCTGAGCGAGGCGACCGGCGTCCGCTTCGGAGCGCCGCGCGGAGCGTCGCTGCGGCTCAGCATTTCCTTCAGGTAGGCGACATTGGCCGCGGCCTGGTCCGGCGGCAGGTCGGCCTTCACGATCGTCTCGGCTTCGGCGAAGCGTCCCTGGAGGCCGACAACGAGGCCGAGATTCTGCCGCACCCGGGTACTGGCGCGCGGCGAGGCGTAGGCCTGCCGCAACGCCTCTTCGGCCTTCGGCAGGTCCTTCGACAACATGTAGGACAGGCCGAGATTGGAGAGCACGCCGGGATCGCCCGGCGCGATCCTCAGCGCGCTCGCATAATAGGAACGCGCCTCGTCGTGGCGGCCCATCTGATCGAGCGCGGTGCCCTGCACCGAAAGCAGGCGCCAGTCCGGATTGTCGGGCGAGTGCGCCTTCGACAGCACGTCGAAGGCCTGCTGAAAATTGCCGTTGTCGGCGAGTGCGCGGCCATACTGCGCGAGCAGCGCCTTGTTGCCGGGATTGGCGATGGTCGCCTGCTCGAGCACGGCGGCGGCCTGGGCGCGCTGGCCGTTGGAGCGCAGGGCCTGGCCGTAGCCGAGCGCCGCGTCGGCGTCCTTAGGATTGGCACGGTAGCGCTCGCCATAGACCTCGACGGCGCGCGCGGGATCGGCGGGGGCAGCTTCCGTCCGCGGCCCGACAGAGCCCGTGACGTCGGAGAGTTTCGACATGGCGGTGCAGCCGCCGAGGCCCATGGCCACTGCCGCCACTAGCGAAGTGGACGCGAGAAGCCGGGCAAGACTGAACCGTTGACGCATGACGCTTTTGACTCGCGAGCCGATTGATCGAGCCGAACGCGCCAGCAATAGACTGTTAACCCTAACGGCCGGTTAACGTCAGCCGGGCTGCCCCTCACGGCGGTGTCTGCGGCGGCGGCTCACCACCGAGGGCCAGATCGAGACCGAGCACCTTCACCGGCTCGTTCAGGTCGTGCAGCAGTGATTGCAGCCGCCGCCGCGCCTGGGCAACATCGACGCCCGCGCTCGGCATCCCGGGCCATTCGCGCCGGAAATCGTCGCGATTGACCAGCCGCTTCGCAAGGAGCTCGTCGAGCTGAACATCGTCGATGCCGACCACGTCGGCGCAGTGCTCGATCAAGCGGCGCAGCAGCAACTTCACCGCGGCCAGCGCCTCGGCGTCATCCCTGCGCTCCGATCTCGCGAACTTGCCCTCGATATCCGCCCAGGCCCATGAGGTGACGAGATAGGCGTGGAGCGCGCTCGGCCAATCCATCTCGCCGTCGGCATAGAAAGCGCGGCGCATCAGGAGCCGGCGGGCCTGTGCGGCAACTTGATCACGCTTCAGCATCGCACATGAGGCGATCTCGATGGCCGACTGGACGGCGGGATCGCGGGAAAAATCCCGTCCTGCCGGCAACCTGATGACGCCGTCCGGCAGGTTCGAGTCGAGCAGCCCGAAGGTGCCGTCGTTGCGCGGCCGCGAATAGCGCGTGATCGCGAACTGGTGCTCCGTGCGGCCGGCCTGGGACGATGCGCCAAAATGAATGATGTTGAAGCCGGCATCGTCACCGGCCTGCCCGGTCGAGGACGGACAGGAGAGCACGTAGATCGTACGCCAGAAGGCTTCGCCGCTCGCGCTCCGCGTGGCACGCGGATCCGGGATCGAATAGCGGGTGAGCCCCTCGACATGCCGGTGTCCGTGCAGGACCAGATTGACGTTGAGCGACGTCGCCGCCTCGAGGAACGTTGCGGGCGCCGCGAGATACATCAGCGGTTCGTCGGGCACGCCGAGAAAGCGCTTTCCTTCGCCGGTCGCCTGCGGAAGCGGATGATGATGCAACGCCAGCACGCGCACCAGGTTTTCCGCCGGCTCGGCATAGTCGGCGCGCCCCGCGGATCCCATGCTGCCCGCGAGCTCGACGCTCAGCCGGGCGGAATCCGCGACAAGCGCGCTGTAGGCGCTCTCGCCGATATTGCCGCTCGCCAGCGTCGAGAGGCTCGCGCGGTTGGAGTCCAGCAGCACCAGATCGAGGCCGGCCTGGCGGTAATAGACGCTCTTGGAGCTCCGCGGCAGATGTAAATAGTCATAGACGTCGTGGTGGCCCGCGCGCTGGCGCGGGCGCCTGACGTCGTGATTGCCCGCGACCGCCTGGATGTCGGTGAACAGTCCGGTCTGCCGGAAGGACGCGATGACGGTGAGCACTTCGTCCAGCGCGCGCGGCGTCGGGTCGTCCACGAGATCACCGGTGATCAGCAGAATGCGATCTGGAACGTCCGCGAAGTCCGCCATCGCCTCGCGGATTGCGGCACTGAGCGCCTCGGTCGTCGCCAGCAGCCGGCCTGACCCGTCCAGATGCAGGTCGGAAATCTGCGCAATAACGAACGCTCTATCCATTTTGCGCCGCTCATTTGCGAATGCTGCGCCGCCCAAACGATGAGAAGAATGCTTTCGACGAACAGGTTTGGCCGGATATCAAGCCGGCCCGCCGCGTTGTTGCGCTAGATGCCAACAGAACAGCACGGCACAATCTAAAATATCCATCAATAATGCCACAACCGCGGCGCTAGTAAAGCCCCGCGGCCGCGCTCTCGTGAACGGCAGTTCTCAGCATGAGATACGAGATCCGCCCGGATGGTTTCGCTCACCCGATCAATATTCGATGGCAAGCCGCTTGCGGATTTCGTCGATGCGCTTGTCGAGCGCATCGAACCGCGCGTGGACGGAGCGGTCGTGGAGATAGAAGACGTAACCGCCGGCGAGGAATGCGAAGATCCAGTGATGATGCTCGACATAACCAAAAATCGCCTCGACGGCATGGCCGATGAATGTGACCACGCTCCACACAAATTCCATTGCAGTTTCCTCCCGGCAGGCCTCATCTTCGGCCGCCGGTCATCTCCTGCATACTTTTCCCAGTCGATCCGGCGGTCGTTGCCGGAACCTAGCATGGGCCCCCTGCGGCGAGTAGCGGGTCGCTGAATGGTGACGGCAAAGCCGATTGCAGCCGCGGCGAAACTCTGCGAAGTCTCGTCCGTTCGCATGACCTGCTTGATCTGACGATCCGGACCCGCCAATGCCTTCTGTCTTCGAGACATCGCCCACCGCCATCCCGATCACCTTCGTCACCAAGTCGAGCTGGGATCAGATCGCCGAGACGCTGCCGCCGGTGCAGCGCCAGTTCGCCGCCGCGAGCGCCTTTGCCGCCAAGCCGGGCGGCTATCTCGCGCTGCCCGCCCCCGACGGCGCGATCGCACAAGTGCTGTTCGGACTGGAGGACGAGGGCGCGAGATCACGCGACCTGTTCCGGCCGGGCGCCCTGCCCGGCCTGCTGCCGCCGGGCATCTATCGCTTTGCCAATACGCCGCACGATGCGCGGCTGGCGTCGCTCGCCTTTGCACTCGGCAGCTACCGCTTCGCCCGATACCGCAAGGCTGACCGCCCCGCCGTCCGCCTGGTACCGCCCGATGGCGTCGACGCGGCCGAGATCAATCGCGTGGCGGATGCCGCGATGCTGGCGCGCGACCTCATCAACACGCCGTCCAACGACATGGGCCCGGAAGAGCTTGCTGCGGCCGCGCAAGCGCTCGCCACGGAATTCGGTGCAAGCTTTGCTTGCACCATCGGCGAGGATCTGAAGACGAATTTTCCACTGATTCACGCCGTCGGCATGGCCTCGGACCGCGCGCCGCGGCTGATCGACATCGGCTGGGGCGATCCTGATCATCCCAAGGTGACGCTGGTCGGCAAGGGCGTCTGCTTCGACACCGGCGGGCTCGACCTCAAGCCGTCGAGCGGCATGCTGATCATGAAGAAGGACATGGGCGGCGCCGCCAACGTGCTGGCGCTCGCGCGCATGGTGATGGATGCGAAGCTCAAGGTCCGCTTGCGCGTGCTGATTCCGGCCGTGGAAAACGCAGTCGCCGGCAATGCCTTCCGGCCGCTCGACATCTTCACCTCGCGCAAGGGCATCACGGTCGAGATCGGCAACACCGACGCGGAGGGCCGGCTCGTGCTCGCCGACGCGCTGGCGCTGGCCGACGAGGAAAAGCCGGACCTTCTGATCGATTTGGGCACGCTGACCGGCGCGGCGCGCGTCGCGCTGGGGCCGGATTTACCGCCCTTTTACACCAATGATGAGGCGCTGGCCGCCGACGTCGCGCGGTGCGCGGCGAGGGAGAACGATCCGTTGTGGCGCATGCCGCTGTGGCCGCCTTACGATGCGTGGCTGGACTCCAAGACCGCCACCATCACCAACGCACCGTCCGGCGGCTTTGCCGGCTCGATCACCTGCGCGCTGTTCCTGCAACGGTTCGTCGAGCAGGCGAAGAGTTGGCTTCATGTCGATATCTACGGCTGGACCCCGTCGGCGAAGCCGGCGCGGCCCGAAGGCGGCGAATGCCAGGCCGCGCGCGCCATCTACGCATTGCTGAGCGAGCGCTATGCATGATCCAGGACACGATCCAAGGCTGACACCGGCGCGCGGCGACATCGCCGCGAAATATCTCGAAGGCAAGGTGCAAGCGGACCGCTTCGTCACCGGCGAGGAATTCGAGGTCTTCGATCCGATCGCGCCCGTGCGGGAGCAGCCGTCGTCGAACGCGATGCTGATGACGGAGGCGCTGCGCGGCGAACGCGTCACGGTCTACGACCGCAATGGCGAGGGCTGGGCCTGGGGTCAGCTTGGCGGCGATGGTTATGTCGGCTGGCTCCCCGACGCGGCCCTGGTGAAGCCGGCCACCGCGCCGACCCACAAGGTGAGCGCGCTGCGGACCTTCGCCTTTCCCGGTCCCTCGATCAAGCTGCCGCCGGCCGGCACGCTCGCGCTGGGCTCGAAGATTGCGGTGGTGCGCGAGGACGGCAGCTTCGCCGTGACGCGCGACGGACAATATCTGCCGAAGGCCCATCTCGCCCCGCTCGATCATCGCGAGCCGGACTTCGTCGCGGTCGCCGAACGCTTCGTCGGCACGCCCTATCTCTGGGGCGGCAAGAGCAGCCTCGGCATCGATTGCTCCGGCCTCGTGCAGGTCTCGCTGACAGCCGCGGGCATCGGCTGCCCGCGCGACAGCGACATGCAGCAGGCAGGGCTCGGCCGTGCGCTGGAGCCGCATGAGCGGAGCAAGCTGCAACGCGGCGATCTCATTTTCTGGAAGGGACATGTCGCCATCGTCCGCGATGGCGGCACCATGGTTCACGCCAACGCGCATCACATGGCAACCGTGATCGAGGCAACCGAGCCGGCGATCGCGCGGATCAGGACGGCTGGCAGCGAAATCGTCGCGATCAAGCGGCTCTAGGGCGCGCACTCATGAATTCGTCGCGTCCGCTTACTTTCGGAAGGCGACGTTGAAACCGATATGGCCGCATGTCGATCTTGGGTCCGAAGCGGATCCGCGTCTGATGTATGTCAGACGTCGCTATGTTGCTTGGGTACAATGTCGGCGTTGGTCTTCGGCTTGGAAAACGGAGGGATGCAGCTGCCGAAGCGTGGATCGAGCGGATCGTAACGCGACCTTGTTCTAGCGACGATATACAGCACCGCCAATGCAAAGGAACCAAGCAGCAGCAGTAGCCACGCGGGTGGCCGAATTGCGATCAAAAGCGCTGTTGTTCCAACCAGTAGCAAGGCAACAACGCCCGAAGACAGCTTTGAAGCCATCACCGCCTCCGCGGTAAGCTGTTGGGTCGGATATTATCGTGGATATCGATATATTTGAGCGAAGCCGACTGCGACACTCCAGCGCAGATAGAACCGGAAGTCTCTTACGTTCCCCAATCTCATTTTCCAGGGAACACACGCACGATCGTTCGTGCAATCCGTCATTCGAAGGGCAACCCGCGGCCGGCTCATAGGCGCCTCGCGGCGCAGCTACGGAACAACGTTACAACTGAGAGATTCGCGGAACGAAACGCGTCGTCAGTCTTCTCTGCCTTTGGGAGGTGCCCATGAATTCTCAGGCCAGAGAAGGCGCTTGTGCGTTCGCTTGGCGGAACTACTTGCTGCTCCACAGTGGCATCGGCGAGAACGACAACAGGCGTGCCGCCCTCTACCGTTACATCGCCAATATTCGCGATACCGGCGAAGATGATTTCGGTGTCTTGCAAATAGCCGCAGTCGCCTACTTGAAAAAAATGGATGAATTGCATGACGACCAATGCGCGCGACTCGCGGCAGATCAGATTTTGGCCGAGTGTCTAGAAGCACGCAATTCACCACCCGAGAGGTGACTTTAGGAACGCGCCGCGTAGATCAACGCGACAGGCAGGTGCAAGCCCGCTTTGGCCACAAGCAGAAGCGTCCCCCGGGGCTCGCGCTATCGCGCGCCGGAATAACGGGTCAGGTCGCCACCGCCCCGTTCCCCGCCGTCTCCAGCCGGAACGCCGCCGCGAACAGCGCGCGCGTGTAGTCCGTCTTCGGGCTCTTGAACAGTTCGGCTGCCTGTCCCTCCTCGACCACCTTGCCGCCGCGCATCACGATGAGATGGCTGGCGAGCGAGGCGACGACGCGCAAATCGTGCGAGATGAACATGTAGGTGAGATCGCGCCTGCGCTGGAGTTGCCGCAAGAGGTCCACCATCTGCGCTTGAATCAGCATGTCGAGTGCGCTGGTCGGCTCGTCCAGCACGACGAAATCCGGCTCCAGCACCACCGCCCGCGCGATGCTGATGCGCTGGCGCTGGCCGCCGGAGAATTCATGCGGATAGCGGTAGCGAGTGTCTGCCTTCAGCCCGACGTCCTCGAGCGCCTTGACGACGCGCGCCTCACGCTCCTCGCGCGACAGCTTTGGCTGGTGCACGGTGAGACCTTCGGCGATGATATCGGCAACCGACATGCGCGGGCTGAGCGAGCCGAACGGATCCTGGAACACGATCTGCATGTCGCGGCGGAACGGCCGCATCTCCTTGAAACGCAGGCCCTGGATGTCCTTGCCGAGGAACACGATGCGGCCATTCGAGGAGATCAGTCGCAGCAGCGCCAGCCCCAGCGTGGTCTTGCCCGAGCCGGATTCGCCGACGACGCCGAGCGTCTCGCCCTTGCGCACGGCAATGCTGACGCCGTCGACCGCCTTGATGTGGCCGACCGTCTTGCGCATCAGGCCGCGCTTGATCGGAAACCAGACCTTCAAATCATCGGCGGACATCACCACCGGTGCATTCGGCTGCGGCGGCGCCGGATCGGGCTTCGGCTCCGCCGCGAGCAGGTCGCGCGTATAGGGATGGTTCGGGGTCCTGAAGACCTGCTCGACCGGCCCCTGCTCGACGATCTCGCCGCCCTTCATGACACAGACATGGTCGGCGATGCGGCGCACGATGCCGAGATCGTGGGTGATGAAGAGCAGGCTCATGCCGAGCCGGGAGCGGATCTCGGCGAGCAGCGCCAGAATCTGCGCCTGCACGGTGACGTCGAGCGCCGTGGTCGGCTCGTCCGCGATCAGGAGGTCCGGCTCGTTGGCAAGCGCCATCGCGATCATGACGCGCTGACGCTGGCCGCCGGAGAGCTGGTGCGGATAGCTGCTGAGCCGCGTTTCTGGTTCGGGGATGCCGACCTGCGTCAGCAGTTCCAGCGTCCGCTTGCGCGCCTCGGCATTGCTGGTCGGATTGTGGAGCTGAATGATCTCGCCGATCTGCGCCTCGATCGTGTGCAGCGGATTGAGCGAGGTCATCGGCTCCTGGAAGATGATGGAGATATCGCTGCCGCGAATCTCGCGCATCTGCTGCTCGGACTGGTCGATCAGCTCACGCCCCTTGAAGCGGATGCTGCCCGAGGGATGCGAGGCATTCGGATAAGGCAGGAGCTTCAGGATCGAGAGCGCGCTGACAGACTTGCCGGAACCGGACTCGCCGACCAGCGCGACGCACTCGCCGCGCTTGATCTGGAACGAGACCTTGTCGACCGCAAGTGTCGTGGCGCCACCCTGGTGGAAGGCCACCGAGAGGTCACGGACGGCAAGCAGGGGCTGGTTGATCGCGTCCATCACGCCCTCACTTGAACGTCTTGCGCGGATCGAAGGCGTCGCGCACGGCTTCGCCGATGAAGATCAGGAGCGACAGCATGATCGCGACCGAGAAGAAGCCGGAGAAACCCAGCCAGGGCGCCTGCACGTTGGACTTGCCCTGCGACAGCAATTCGCCGAGCGACGGCGAGCCGGGCGGCAGCCCGAAGCCGAGGAAATCGAGGGCCGTGAGCGTCATGACCGACGAGGAGACGATGAACGGAAGGAACGTCATCGTCGCGACCATCGCGTTCGGCAGCAGATGCTTGAACATGATCACGGCGTTCGACACGCCGAGGGCACGCGCGGCCTGGATGTACTCGAAATTGCGCCCGCGCAGGAACTCCGCGCGCACGAGCCCGACCAGCGACACCCAGGAAAACAGGAGCAGGATGCCGAGCAGCACGAAGAATCCGGGCACGAGCACCGACGAGAGGATCAGCAGGAGGTAGAGCGAAGGGATCGCTGTCCATATCTCGATGAAACGCTGGAACAACAGATCGACCCAGCCGCCGAAATAGCCCTGCACCGCGCCGGCAGCGATGCCGACAACGGAGGAGACGATGGTCAGGCACAGGCCGAACAGCACCGAGATGCGGAAGCCGTAGATCAGGCGCGCAACCACGTCGCGGCCCTGATCGTCGGTGCCGAGCCAGTTGTATTCGAGGTCGCGGCAGCTCTTGAGGCCCTTCTTCTCGACGACGGGCTTGCACTGCGCCTCGGTCAACATCCAGGTCGGCGGCGACGGCGCCGGCGTCGGCAGGTCGAGATTGTGGGTGTCGTAGGAGTAGCGGATCAGCGGCCAGACGATGCTGCCGCCCTTGTCCTTGATCAGCTTCTGCAAATAGGGATCGCGGTAGTCGGCCGCCGTCTCGAAGTCGCCGCCGAAGGTCGTCTCGGAATAGGTGACGAAGGCCGGCCAGTAGAGATGGCCGTCATACTTGATCAGGAACGGCCGGTCATTGGCGATCAGTTCGGCAAACAGCGACACCACGAACAGGATCATGAAGATCCAGAACGACCAGTAACCGCGCCGGTTCGCCCTAAAATTCTGCCAGCGCCGCCGGTTGAGCGGCGATGGCACGAACGGCTTGCGCGTGATCGGCACGGCATCGCCGAGCGGCGACTTTGGGGCGGTTTCGATCGGGGTCGGGGCGGCCAGTGTCATCAGACCTCCCGCGCCTCGAAATCGATCCGCGGATCGATCCACATGTAGGTCAGGTCAGAGATGAGGTTGATCACGAGGCCGACGAGCGAAAAGATGAAGAGCGTGCCGAACACCACGGGATAGTCGCGGTTGAGAACGCTCTCGAAACTCAGCAGTCCGAGCCCATCCAGCGAGAAAATGGTCTCGATCAGAAGCGAGCCCGAGAAGAAAGCGTGAATGAAGGTGCTGGGAAAGCCCGCGATCACGATGAGCATCGCGTTGCGGAAGACGTGGCCATAAAGTACCCGATTTTCGCTGCAGCCCTTCGCGCGCGCGGTCATCACGTATTGCTTGCGGATCTCGTCCAGAAACGAGTTCTTGGTCAGGAACGTCATGGTGGTGAACGCGCCGAGCCCCATGGCGATCAGCGGCAGCGTCAAATGCCAGAAGTAATCGATGATCTTCCAGTACCAGGGAAATTGCGACCAGCCGTCTGACGTCAGTCCGCGCAATGGGAACCAGTTGAAGAACGAGCCTCCGGCAAACAGGATGATCAGGAGGATCGCGAACAGGAAGCCGGGAATCGCGTAGCCGAGCACGAGCACGCTCGACGTCCAGGTGTCGAAGCGCGTTCCGTCCTTGACCGCCTTGCGGATGCCGAGCGGAATCGAGATCAGGTAGGTCAAGAGCGTCAGCCAGATGCCAAGCGAGATCGAGACCGGCAGCTTTTCCTTGATGAGCTGGAGCACGCTGACATCGCGAAAATAGCTGTTGCCGAAATCGAAGCGGGCGAAATTCCACACCATCAGCGCGAAACGTTCGGGGGCCGGCTTGTCGAAGCCGAATTGCTTCTCCAGCTTCTTGATGAAGTCGGGGTCGAGGCCCTGCGCGCCGCGATATTTCGAATTGATGGCATCGCCACCAGCGCCCAGCTGACCGGGCGCGCGCTGCGCGAAATCACCGCCGCCCGAGATGCGCGAGCTGCCGCCGGTATCGGCACCCGAGAGCTGCGCGATGACGCGCTCGACCGGTCCGCCCGGCGCGAACTGCACGACCACGAAGGAGACGAAGAGGATTCCGAGCAGCGTCGGGATCATCAAGAGGATGCGGCGGGCGATATAGGCGCTCATGATTATTTCGCCTGCTCGAGCTTGGCCGCCTTGGCATTATCA
Organism: Bradyrhizobium sp. Mp27; assembly: GCF_029953005.1. Taxonomy (NCBI): domain Bacteria; kingdom Pseudomonadati; phylum Pseudomonadota; class Alphaproteobacteria; order Hyphomicrobiales; family Nitrobacteraceae; genus Bradyrhizobium; species Bradyrhizobium sp. Mp27. Next base: position 134,605 of record NZ_JASAUS010000008.1, read on the forward strand.
TGCCACCAGATTTCGGGAGCGCCGACGCCGTTGGCGTAACGCGGCAGCTTCTGCGGATGAGCGAATTGGTCCCAATAAGCGAGCCGGTGCGTCTTGTTATACCATTGCGGCACCCAGTAACGGCCGGCGCGGAACAGGCGGTCAAAGGCGCGGCAGGCGACGGTCAAATCCTCACGGTTGTCGGCCGCCATGATCTTCTCGATCATGGCATCGATCGCCGGGCTGGCGACGCCCGCAAGATTATACGAGCCCTTGGTTGCCGCGACCTGCGAGGAGAAGAACGATCGCATGGCGTCGCCGGGCGTCGCCGACATACTGAAACGCTGGATCGTCATGTCAAAGTCAAAATCTTCCTGGCGCGCCTTGTGTTGCACGGCATCGACGAGACGCACGCTCGCTTCGATACCGAGCGTGCCCAGGTTCTTGATGTAGGGCGCGTGGTGCGGCTGGAACGAAGGCTCGTCCAGCAGGAACTCGATCCTGAAGACGTCGCCATTCGGCAGCACCCGCTTGCCGTCCTTGATCGGCATGCCGGCCTCGGCCAGCAGTTGCTGGGCCTTGCGCAACAGGCTGCGATCTTGGCCGGAGCCGTCCGAGATCGGAGGCGTGAACGGCGTGGCGAACACTTCGTCGGGCACCTGGCCGCGGAACGGCTCCAGCAGCTTCAGCTCTTCCGGCGACGGAGGCCCGTTGCTTGCCATGAGGTCCGAGTTCTGGAACGGCGACACCGTGCGGGCATAGGCGCCGTACATGATGGTCTTGTTGGTCCATTCGAAGTCGAAGGCATCGATCAAGGCCTCGCGCACGCGCGGGTCTTTGAATTTGTCGCGTCGCGTGTTGATGAACCAGCCCTGCGCACCGGACGGCGTGTCGTCGGGGACCACCTCCATCTTGACGCGCCCGTCCTTCACCGCCGGAAAGTCGTAGCGCGTCGCCCAGATGCGTGAGGTGAATTCCTCCCGATAAAGATAGTTCTTGCCGGTGAACCCCTCGAACGCGACATCGCGATCCCGATAGAATTCATAGCGCACGACGTCGAAATTGTAGCTGCCGCGGCAAACCGGCAGGTCGGCGGCCCACCAGTCCTTGACGCGCTCATATTCGATATAGCGGTTGACCTCGAACTTGCCGACCTTGTACGGGCCAGAGCCGAGCGGGGTATCGAGTGACGTTTCGTCGAAGGCGCGCGACGCATAATACGTTTTCGAGAAGATGGGCAGGCCCGCGACATAAAGCGGCACGTCGCGGGCGCGCCCCTTGGCGAAGGTCACAACGAGCGTCGCATCGTCGATCGCTTCCGCGCTCACCATGTCACGCATCTGCAGGATGATCAGCGGATGTCCCTTGGTCTTCAACGCCATCAGCGAAAACGCCGCGTCTTGCGCGGAGAGCTTGGTGCCGTCGTGGAATTTCGCCTCCGGCCGCATGGTGAAGCGATAGACCAGTCTGTCCGGTGATATCTGCACGGATTTGGCGGCAAGCCCGTACATTGCATCAGGTTCGTCGTTTGCGCGCACCATCAGTGGCACAAACGTCATGTCCATGCCTTGCGCGCCGTCACCCTTCAGGATGAAGGCGTTGAGCGAGTTGAAGGTCTGATAGGACTGGTTGTAGGCCCGCACCGAGGGAATGAGCGAGAACGTGCCGCCCTTCGGCGCATCGAGATTGACGTAGTCGAAATGGTGGAAGTCGGCGGGATATTTGAGATCGCCGAACGCCGAGATGCCATGCACCTCGAGCGGCAGTTCCGACGCCACAGCGCCGCGCGACAGAGCGGCGCTGAGCGCACCGCCGGCACCCAGGGCCAGCACATGCCGGCGTGAAAGCTGCGCCATGCGGAGAGTATCCTTCACGACTTCTTTGCGATCCGCGCCGCCTTGTCAGGGTCGTACCACCAGATGAACGGGAAGCCGGACTGACCGTATCTGGGCAATTCCGTCGGCCGGCCGAAGCGATCCCAGCGCGCGGTGCGTACCTTCGTGTAGGTCCACTGCGGCACGACATAGTGATTCCACAGCAGCACGCGGTCGAGCGCCTTGGTTGCGGCGACGAGATCGTCGCGATCCCTCGCATAGATCAACCGCTCGATCAGCTTGTCGATCGCCGGATTCTTGATGCCGGCAATATTGCGCGAACCAGCGATGTCGGCCGTCTTAGACGACCAGAACTCGCGCTGCTCGTTGCCCGGCGACTGCGACTCGCCCCATGAGTTGGTGACGACGTCGAAATCCCAGTCCCGAGTCCTGTTCTCGTATTGAGTCGGGTCGACCGTGCGCACGCTGACCGCGATGCCGAGTCGTTCCAGCGACGGCTTGTAGAACAGCGTGACCCGCTCGAAGCTCGGATCCTGATTCAGCAGCTCCAGGGTGAACTGCGCACCGGTCTTGACGTCGACCAGCTTGCGGTCGCGCACCTCGTAACCGGCCTCCTTGAACAGGCGCAGCGCCTCGCGAAGATTGTCGCGCACGGCTTCCGGACTGCCGCCGACCGGATTGGTGTAGGCCGTTGTGAAGACTTCGGGCGGAACTTCGGCGCGAACGGTCTCGAGGATTTCAAGCTCTTTGCCTTGCGGCAATCCGGTCGCCATCAGCTCGTCGATGCCGTCGAAATAGCTGCTGATGCGCTTGTACTGACCGTAGAAGATCTGCTTGTTCATCTCCTCGAAGTCGAACGCGTAGTTGAGCGCACGGCGCACGCGGGGATCGCTGAACTTGGCGCGGCGCAGGTTCGGTACGAAAGCCTGCATCACACCCGAGCTGCGATTGGCGAACTCCTCGAGGATCACCCGCTTTTCGGTCACGGCCGGGAAGTCGTAGGCGGTCGCCCAGTTCTTCGCACTGTTCTCGGTGCGCCAATCGACCTGATCGGCCTTGAAGGCCTCGATCGCCACGGTGGCGTCGCGGAAATACTCGTAGCGCAGCTCGTCGAAATTGTTGCGGCCGACATTGGCGGCGAGATCGCGGCCCCAATAGTCCTTGACGCGCTCCAGCGCGATCGAGCGACCGGCAACGAATTCCTTGACCCTGTAGGGGCCGGAGCCTAGCGGCATTTCGAGCGTGGTCGCCGAAACATCGCGCTTGCGGCCCTGCGCGTCGGTTCCCTCCCACCAATGCTTGGGCAGGACCGTGAGCTGTCCGACGATCTGCGGCAATTCGCGGTTACCCGGCGCGTCGAACGTGAATTTCACCTCGCGCTCGCCGACCTTCTCCGCCTTCACCACATGGCTGTAATAGGCCGAGTACATCGGGTGGTGCTTCTTGAAGGAATCCAGCGAGAAGATCACGTCATCGGTGGTAACAGGCTTGCCGTCATGCCATTTGGCCTGCGGCCGCAAGCGATAGGTGACGAAGGAGAAATCGTCCGGGTGGCTGACGGCTTCGGCCAGCGCGCCATATTCGGTCGAGACTTCGTCGAGCGCGGGCGTCAGCAGGGATTCGTAGATGAACGCGACGGCTCCGGAGACCTGCCCCTTCACTCCCGATACCACGATGTTCAAATTGTCGAAGGTGCCGACGGCGATCTGGCGCGCAACGCCGCCTTTGGGCGCTTCCGGATTGACGTAGTCGAAGCGCTTGAAGTCGGCGGGGTATTTGACCTTTCCAAACAGCGACAGAGCATGCCGCCAGGGGGCCTCGCCAGCGGATTGCGCTTTAGCCGTGCCGATGACGGGAAGGCCCCCGACGGAACCGAGGGCGGGGAGCGCTACGGCGGCAGTGCCGGTGAGCAGGAGATCGCGTCGGGTAATGGCCAAATCAACATTCCTGGTCTTGAAGGAGGTTACCCCTTTAAGTGCTCAATATAGGCGAGGTTTCGACGGAATATGTTGCTTTTTCCTCATGTTGGAAGCCCGGGCGGCCTGTCGGATGCGGCCAAACGCCCCGATAAACTCACCGCGAGGCCCGGATAAGCGAACGGCCAGGCTTTTCAGCCTGGCCGCACATTCAAGATCGGTTTTTGACGGCCTTACTTCGACGCCGTCGGGATCGGCTGAGGATGCTCTGACAGCGAATTCAGATAGGCGATGACGTCGGCGCGCTCGGAGTCCTTCGGGATGCCGGCGAAGCCCATCGCGGTGCCCGGGATGAAGCCCTTCGGGTTGGCAATGAACTTGTTGAGGTCGTCGAACGACCAGGTACCGCCCTTGGCCTTCATGGCTGCCGAGAAGTTGAAGCCATTGCGGCCCTCGCCCCTGGCTTCGCCGACGACGCCATAGAGGTTCGGACCGACGCGATTCGGGCCGCCCTTCTCGAAGGTGTGGCAGGCGCCGCACTTCTTGGCGGCCGCCGCGCCCTTCTCGACGGAGGCGGTCTGGAGCAGCTTTTCGATCGGCTCGGAGGGCGCGGCAGCGGCGCCGCCTTCCTTGCCGTGGCCGGCGTCTTCCTTCACGGCAATCTCGAAACCCGGCTTCTCGAGCGGCTTCGGCGTGAACAGCGCCTGGGCGGTGAAGCTCGTCACCAGCAGGATGAGACAGGTGCCCAGCACGGCACCGAGAATCTTATTGAGTTCGAAAGAGTCCATTTCCGGCCAGGCCCCACACCACAGTAAGGAAATAGCGGCCGAGCGGCCGCCAGGACGAGCCTCGGGAGAATCAAACGTTCCTTGTTGTTTCCCCGAGTTTTGCCATTGAGATATCGGTTTGCCCGGGGTCTGGCAACCCGTATAAGCGACCCGGCTTTCAGCCCGTCCCCACCCCATTTCTCGACGCGGAAAACCTCTCGTTTCCAGGCCCTTGACCCGATGATCGATCCCCGCATCCTGGTGCTGATCCCGGCCCGCATGGCCGCCACCCGCCTGCCCGGCAAGCCGCTCGCCGACATCGCGGGCCTGCCGATGATCGTGCATGTGATGCGGCGGGCAGAGGCCGCCGGCATCGGCCGGGTCGCGGTCGCAACCGATACGGACGAGATCGCCTCCGTGGTCACCGCCCATGGCGGCGAAGCCGTGATGACCCGCCCGGAGCACCCTTCTGGCTCCGACCGCATCCACGAGGCGATGCAGAAGCTCGATCCCTCAGGCAAGGCCGAGATCGTGGTCAATCTCCAGGGCGATTTCCCGACCATCACGATCGACAACATCCGCGAGGTGCTGCCGCCGCTGCAAGATCCGGCCGTGGACATCGCGACGCTGGCCTCGCAGATCCATACCGAGGAGGAGGACCTCGCGCCGAGCGTCGTCAAGGCGATCGGAACCTCGCTGGGCGGGAAACGCATGCGCGCGCTTTATTTCACCCGCGCGACCGCTCCGACCGGCGACGGACCGCGCTACCACCATATCGGCCTCTACGCCTACCGCCGCGCCGCGCTGGAGCGCTACGTCTCGCTGCCGCCGTCCCCGCTGGAATTGCAGGAGAAGCTCGAGCAGCTCCGGGCGCTGGAGGCCGGGATGCGGATCGACTTCACCATAGTCGACACCGTGCCCCGCGGGGTCGACACGCCGGCGGACCTGGAGACCGCCCGCAGCATCCTTTCCAAATCCTGAGCCGCTGTTACAAGGCCGATCATGAGCAAGCTGAAAATCGCATTCCAGGGCGAGCCTGGGGCAAATTCCCACATCGCCATCGTCGAGGCCTATCCCGACGCCGAGCCGATGCCCTGCGCCACCTTCGAGGACGCGCTGTCGGCGATCTCGTCGGGCGAGGCCGATCTCGGCATGATCCCGATCGAGAATTCGGTCGCGGGGCGCGTCGCCGACATCCATCACCTGCTGCCGGCCTCCGGCCTCTTCATCATCGGCGAATGGTTTCTGCCGGTCCGCCATCAGTTGATGGCGGTGAAGGGGACGAAGCTCGAGGACATCAAGAGCGTCGAGAGCCACGTGCATGCGCTCGGCCAGTGCCGGCGCATCATCCGCAAGCTCGGCATCAAGCCGATCGTGCACGCCGACACCGCCGGCAGCGCCCGCGACATTTCCGAGCGCAACGACAAGGCCGTCGCCGCGATCGCCTCGCGGCTTGCGGCAAAGATCTACGGCCTCGACATCCTGGCCGAGGACATCGAGGACGAGGCGCACAACACCACGCGCTTCGTGGTGCTGGCGCGCGAGCCGAAATGGGCGGCGCAGGGCTCGGGGCCGCTGGTCACGACTTTTGTATTTCGGGTGCGCAACTTGCCCGCTGCGCTCTACAAGGCGCTCGGCGGCTTCGCCACCAACGGCGTCAACATGACCAAGCTCGAAAGCTACATGGTCGACGGCAATTTCTTCGCCACGCAGTTTTATGCGGACGTCGACGGCCACCCTGAAGACAAGGGACTGGCGTTCGCGATCGAGGAGCTGAAATTCTTCTCGCGCGAATTCCGCATCGTCGGCGTGTATCCGGGGCACCCCTTCCGCGCGACATTCAGCGAAACGCAGCAGGATTGATTGGCCACCCTCCCCTGGAGGGTAGGGTAAGCTACGCCGCGGCCGCTTTCAGCCCGAACGCCTCCGCCAGCAGCGAATACGACTTCTTGCGCGCGTCGTGATCGTACACGGCCGTAATCACCATCAACTCGTCCGGTTTGCTCGCATCGATCAACGGCTGCAGCTTCTTCTGCACCGTCGCCGGATTGCCGACGAAGAGGCGCGAACGGTTGCGCGAGATCGAAATGCGCTCGGCGTCCGTATAGGGATAGACCAGCGCCTCCTCGACACTCGGCAGCGGCAGATATTGCCCGCGGTCGCGGCGCAGGCGATTGAGATCGAACGAGGTGGCGAGCTTTTCGGCCTCCTCATCCGTGTCGGCCGTGATGACGGCGACGGCGAGGATCGCGCGCGGGCTCGCGCTCCAGGCCGAGGGCTGGAAACGGTTGCGGTAATGCACCATCGCATCGATCGCGTCATGGGATGCGAAATGATGGGCGAAGGCGAAGCCCATGCCGACCTGCGCGGCGAGCTCCGAGGAATAATCGCTGGAGCCGAGCAGCCAGATCGGCGGCAGCTTGGTGTCGTCGGGCATCGCGACGACGTTGTTGTAGGGATGCCCTGCGGGAAATTCGCGGGTCTCCCACAGAATCAGTTCATGCAGCCGCTCCAGGAAGTCGTCGCCCTCGCGGCGGTCGAGACGGCTGCGCAGGGCGTAGGCGGTGGCGCCGTCGGTGCCGGGGGCGCGGCCGAGACCGAGATCGATGCGGCCGGGAAACAGCGCCTCCAGCATCTTGAAGCGCTCGGCCACCACGAGCGGGGCGTGGTTGGGCAGCATCACCCCGCCGGAGCCGACGCGGATGTGCTTGGTCACCGCCGCGATCTGCCCGATCATCACGTCGGGCGCCGGGCTCGCCACCGAGGCAAGGTTGTGATGCTCGGCGAGCCAGTAGCGGACATAGCCAAGCCCATCGACATGGCGCGCCAGATCGATGCTGTTGCGCAGCGCCGCGGCGGGTTTTGTACCTGTGGTGACGACGGAGAGGTCGAGGACTGAGAGCGGGATCATGGCGCGCTAAGGTAGTGAAGGCCGGCGCAGCGGCAATGGGCAGACTGCGCAGGTCTGGCGTGTGCGGGCCGCGAACCCGCACGGCAAAGGCTGGTTTAGGCGATGGGACAAGATCTGACAAAGCGACGCGGTCTTCACATTACCCACAACCCATATTTGCTGTTGCTCGCTACCTTAACTACTACAATTAATTGATTTTTATGATATTTTTATATAGGCGCGCGCTTCCCACTCACCCCCCTCACCCGTACAATATTTCCACTATGCCCAGTGAAAGTGGGCCACTTCCCATCTTCGATGGGCTGTCGAGTGCAGCCGCTTTGGCTTATCTTGGCCACATCCAATCGAGACCTGACTGCCGGCCGCCGAAAGCCGGACGAGCCCCTGGAGTGAGTGGTGCCATGACCGATCTGACGACGCCTGCCCGAGCCGAAGGGCAAGACGGGCACCTCCAAAACGGGCACCTCTCCTCGAAGCGGCCTGCGATCTCCTTCGAGTTCTTTCCGCCCAAGACGGAAGAGATGGAGCGCAATCTCTGGGAGACCATCAACCGGCTCGCCCCGCTCGACCCGAAATTCGTCTCCGTGACCTATGGGGCCGGCGGCTCGACCCGCGAGCGCACCCATTCGACCATCACCCGCATCCTCAAGGAAACCGCGCTGCTGCCGGCCGCGCATTTGACCTGCGTCGGCGCCTCGCGCGGCGAGATCGACGAGATCGTCGACCGCTATCACGAGGTCGGCGTCCGCCACATCGTCGGCCTGCGCGGCGATCCCGCCGGCGGCATCGGCACGCCCTATTCCAGCCATCCCGACGGCTACCAGAGCTCAGCCGACCTCGTTGCGGGCATCAAGAAGCGCCACGGCGACATCGAAGTCTCCGTGTCCGCCTATCCCGAGAAACACCCTGAAGCGCGCGACTTCGACGCCGACATCGACACGCTGAAGGCCAAGGTCGATGCCGGTGCGACGCGCGCGATCACCCAGGTGTTCTTCGATAACGACCTCTATTTCCGCTACCTCGACCGCGTCCGTGCCCGAGGCATCGACATCCCGATCGTGCCCGGCATCATGCCCATGCACAATTTCAAGCAGGCCCGCAATTTCGTCACCCGCGCCGGCACCTCCGTGCCGGATTGGCTGGCGGAGAAATTCGAGGGCCTCGACGACGACGCCGAGACCCGCAAGCTGGTGGCCGCGACGGTTGCCGCCGGCCAGGTGCAGAAGCTGGCGAAGCGCGGCGTCGACACCTTCCATTTCTACACCATGAACCGCGCCGATCTCGTGTTCGCGATCAGCCATTTGCTCGGCATCCGCGCCAAGAGCGCGCAGAAGGCGGCTTAAGACACAATGACCGTAACTCCCTCTCCGAAGCGAACTGCCCTGCTCAATGCCGCGCGCGAGCGCATCCTCGTGCTCGACGGCGCCATGGGCACGATGATCCAGAACCTGCAGTTCGACGAGGCCGCCTTCCGCGGCGAGCGCTTCAAGAATTTCCATCGCGACCTGCGCGGCAACAACGATCTGTTGATCCTGACCCAGCCGCAGGCGATCGAGGACATCCACGCCGCCTATTTGCGCGCCGGCGCCGACATCGTCGCGACCAACACCTTCTCGACCACCTCGATCGCGCAGGCCGACTACGACCTCACCGACATCGTCTACGAGATGGCGCGCGAAGGCGCCCGCCTCGCCGGCAACGCCGCAAGGCGCGTCGAGGCCGAGGACGGCAAGCCGCGCTTCGTTGCCGGTGCCATCGGCCCGACCAACCGCACCGCCTCGATCTCGCCCGACGTTTCCAATCCCGGCTACCGGGCCGTCACGTTCGACGATTTGCGCAAATCCTATGGCGAGCAGATCAACGGCATGCTCGACGGCGGTGTCGATCTGCTGCTGGTCGAGACCATCTTCGACACGCTGAACGCCAAGGCGGCGCTCTATGCGATCGCCGAGATCACCGAAGAGCGCGGCATCGACGTACCCGTGATGGTGTCGGGCACCATCACCGACAAATCCGGCCGCCTGCTGTCGGGCCAGATGCCGGAAGCGTTCTGGAATTCCGTGCGACACGCAAAACCCGTCACCATCGGCTTCAACTGTGCGCTCGGCGCCGAAGACCTCCGCGCCCACATCGCCGACATCGGCCGCGTCGCCGACACGCTGGTGTGTGCCTATCCGAACGCCGGCCTGCCCAACGAATTCGGCCAGTACGACGAGACCCCGGAATACATGGCGCGCCTGGTCGGCGAGTTCGCGCGCGATGGCCTCGTCAACATCGTCGGCGGCTGCTGCGGCACCACGCCGGACCATATCGCGGCGATCGCGGCGGCCGTCGCCCCGCACAAGCCACGCGTCGTGCCGGAAATCGAGCCTCGCTTGAGGCTCTCCGGCCTCGAGCCGTTCATCCTGACGGACGCCATCCCGTTCGTGAACGTCGGCGAGCGCACCAACGTCACCGGCTCCGCCCGCTTCCGCAAGCTGATCACCGCCGGCGACTACACCGCCGCGCTGCAGGTCGCCCGCGACCAGGTCGAGAACGGTGCGCAAATCATCGACGTCAACATGGACGAGGGGCTTCTGGATTCGGAAGCCGCGATGGTGACCTTCCTCAACCTCGTCGCCGCCGAGCCCGACATTGCCCGCGTCCCCGTGATGGTCGATTCCTCGAAATTCTCGGTGATCGAGGCCGGCCTGAAATGCGTGCAGGGCAAGCCGGTCGTCAATTCGATCTCGATGAAGGAAGGCGAAGAGAAGTTCATTCACGAGGCGAGGATCGCCCGGCGCCATGGCGCAGCCGTGGTGGTGATGGCGTTCGACGAGGTCGGCCAGGCCGACACGTTCGCGCGCAAGACCGAGATCTGCAAGCGTGCCTACAACATCCTGGTGGACCGCGTCGGCTTCCCGCCGGAAGACATCATCTTCGATCCGAATATTTTCGCGATCGCGACCGGCATCGAGGAGCACAACAATTACGGCGTCGACTTCATCGAGGCGACGCGCTGGATCCGCCAGAACCTGCCGGGCGCGCATATTTCCGGCGGCGTCTCCAACCTGTCGTTCTCGTTCCGCGGCAACGAGCCGGTGCGCGAAGCCATGCACTCGGTGTTCCTGTATCACGCCATCAAGGCGGGCATGGACATGGGCATCGTCAACGCCGGACAGATGATCGTCTATGACGACATCGATGCCGAGCTGCGCCAGGTGTGCGAGGACGTCATCCTCAATCGCGACCCCGGCGCGTCCGAGCGCCTGCTGGCACTTGCGGAGAAATTCCGCGGCAACAAGACCCAGACCAAGGAAGCCGACCTCGCCTGGCGCGAATGGCCGGTGGAGAAGCGGCTGTCGCATTCGCTGGTGCATGGGATCACCGAGTTCATCGAAGTGGACACCGAGGAGGCCCGCAAGGCATCCAAGCGTCCGCTCGACGTGATCGAGGGACCGCTGATGGCCGGCATGAACGTGGTCGGCGACCTCTTCGGCGACGGCAAGATGTTCCTGCCGCAGGTGGTGAAGTCCGCCCGCGTGATGAAGCAGGCGGTGGCCTGGCTGATGCCGTTCATGGAAGAAGAGAAGGCCCGCAACCTCGCCAACGGCATCGGCACCGAAGGCTCCTCGTCCGCCGGCAAAATCGTGCTCGCGACCGTCAAGGGCGACGTCCACGACATCGGCAAGAACATCGTCGGCATCGTGCTCCAGTGCAACAACTTCGAGGTCATCGACCTCGGCGTGATGGTGCCGGCCGCAAAGATCGTCGAGACCGTGAAGGCGGAGAAGGCCGACATCGTCGGGCTATCAGGCCTGATCACGCCCTCGCTCGACGAGATGGCGTTCTTCGCCGGCGAATTGCAGCGCGAAGGCTTGAAGCTGCCGCTCTTGATCGGCGGCGCCACCACGAGCCGCGTGCACACGGCGGTCAAGATCGACCCGAGCTATCGCGCCGGCCCCGTCGTCCACGTCAACGACGCCAGCCGCGCCGTCGGCGTCGCCTCCTCGCTACTCTCGCCCGAGAAGCGCGAGGCCTACGCCGCCGAGGTGCGCGCCGAATATGCAAAAATCTCGGACGCGCATCTGCGCGCGCAGGCCGACAAGAAGCGCCTGAAGCTCGCGGCCGCGCGCGCCAACCGCGTGCCGGTCGACTTCGCCGCGAACAAGCCGGTGAAGCCGACCTTCTTGGGCATCCGCAGCTTCGACGATTACGATCTCGCCGAGCTCGTGCCCTATATCGACTGGACGCCGTTCTTCCAGACCTGGGAGCTCGCCGGCCGCTTCCCCGCCATCCTCGACGACGCCAAGGTCGGCGAAGTCGCGCGCTCGCTCTATGACGATGCGCGCAAGATGCTCGACCTGATCGTCAGGGAAAAATGGTTCCGGGCGCGCGCGACGGTCGGCTTCTGGCCGGCAAATGCGCAAGGCGACGACATCGTGCTCTATGCCGACGAAAGCCGGACCAGGCAGATCGCGACGCTGCACACGCTGCGCCAGCAGCTCGAGAAGCGCGAGGGCCGGTTCAACGCCGCGCTCGCCGACTTCGTCGCGCCCGCCGGCGTGCCAGACTATGTCGGCGGCTTCGTCGTCACGGCCGGCATCGGCGAGGACGTGGTCGCCGACCGCTTCAAGATGGCCAATGACGACTATTCCTCGATCCTGTGCAAGGCGCTGGCGGACCGCCTCGCCGAGGCCTTCGCGGAACGCATGCACGCCCGCGTGCGCCGCGAGTTCTGGGCTTATGCACCGGACGAGGCGCTCTCCTGCGACGATCTGATCCTCGAGAAATACCAGGGCATCCGCCCAGCGCCCGGCTATCCCGCGCAACCCGATCACACCGAGAAGGCGACGCTGTTCGAGCTGCTCGACGCGGAGGCGACTGCCGGCGTGAAGCTGACCGAGAGCTTTGCGATGTGGCCGGGCTCGTCCGTATCAGGGCTCTATTTCGCGAACCCCGAGAGCTATTATTTCGGCGTCGGCAAGATCGAGCGTGACCAGGTCGAGGACTATGCCGCACGCAAGGGCATGACGGTGGCCGAGACCGAGCGCTGGCTCGCGCCGGTGCTGAACTACATCCCGTCGCAGCAGACCGACAAGGCCTTCGCGGCGACACCCGCGAACGACGAGACGTCGAAGGACCTCGCCTCGCATCCGCCCGGCTGCACCTGCGCGGTGCATCTCGTCTGGCAGAAGAAGCGCGCGGGGGCGGGGTAGGCCCCGCCTTCGCTTCCCAAGACTAAAAAGTGAAAACAACCCCATGCATAGTAGAGGTGGGGTTGAAAGTCTTGAGGAATTTCGGTCTTACCGAAACGGCTTGCTCCGTCGGGCAAAACACCGGTAATATTCCATCATCGCCTGCCGTGCCGATGGATGCCACACGCGCGTCCCCATCCTCCCCTGGAGGGGGATTTCGCATGCAGCGAACCGGAATGCGGACCGAGGTGGGTGACGGTCTCTCCGCGTGAACACTACCCGTGTTGAGAGGTCACCCCACCCCGCTCGCGCTTCGCGCGAACGACCCTCCCCCTCCAGGGGAGGGTAGAGACCTCGCTCCTTCGGCGGCGCCGGCGGCTGCACGATCTCCCTGGACGGCGCCTGCGCCTCGCAACAACCGACAGTGCGCGACGCAAAGAGCGGCCTGCTCCTTTCTGACACACCACCAGGACGAGGCGCGGTCCGGAATTCGGCTCACCGGCAATTTCGCGCAGGAACCGGGCGGTGTGAACTCGTTCACTTGTCCGCTCAACCTTGATTCGATACTCTGTCGGCCTACTACCTTCAAACCGATGGTTTGCTTGGGATCGAGCATATGAACCAGTTCATTGCACTGTTCGTCGCCGCGATCGCCCTTGTCGTGCTGCCCACGATTGCCGCGGCTGACTGTCCGAAAGGCTACGTGCCATGCGGCGAACGAAACCAGTTGTGCTGCCCGCGAAAGTAGCAAGTCGCAAATGGCTTTGGCTTGGTAGCCTCGTCTTTGTCGCGATCGGTCTGGTGATGGTTGCAGCCTGGGTCGGGTTCCCGCGAAAGAAACAGACGATTGCGGCCATCCTCTCCGAGACCGGATATTTCGAGGTGGTCCCGCCGAGCACGTTCGGCGGTCCCGGCACCATCAACACGATCGAATATCTGAGCAATGGCCGGCTGGAGCTGCATCCGACCTGCGATGTCGACCCCACGCTGCTGGCCGACAAGATCCGGAAATCACCGACCGTGGACCGGGACCTGAAGCAGTCGCTCGAGAAGAATCTCGACGTGTCCGCACAGGTCAGGGACAAGCTGTCGGCGGTCGCCGGAATGCAGCAAGTTGATTCAATTCACCTCAAGCTCGAGAACGCCAACATTCTCCTGATTTCCGACGAGTCGCTGATATCGACCCGCAATGCATTGCTGAAGGCCGAATGCGAGGACGCGATCGCCCTGAACCTTTCGAGCGGCGGAGTGGTCTGCCAGACGCGGTCCGTGCTGGAAGCCGACGTCGTCTACGAGATCAAATATCACAACACGATTTCGATGGAGGAGCGGGCCAAGCTGACATCCGAGATCGCGGCGAAGCTCGAGCTGGACGCACACCAGGGATCGGACGACAAGGTGTCCGGCTCTCAATTGTTCTTCGGCATAAGGCTGTCGCCAAATCCGATCGTCCTGAAGTCCGCAGCGGGTGAGATCAAGCCCTGTAACAGGAGATAGGACGGCGCGCTTTCACCCCTTCGGCGGGGCCAGCGGCTGCACGATCTCCCCGAACGGTGCCAGCGCCTCGCAGCGTTCGGCGTGTGCCGACAGCGCCGGATAGCGCGACGGCTCGAACAGTTGCGGATGCGCTTCGCGGGTGAAGCGAACGACGCAGGCAACCGCAATGTCGGCGTGGCCGATCCGGCCGCCCAGCCAATACGGCGTCGTCACCCCGGCGCGTTCGGCTTCGAGCACTTTCAGCACGTCGGTGATCTGCGCCTTGCAGCGCTCGACCCACAGCGCAAGCTGCTTCTTCCGCAGCACGCGCTCATAGAGCAGGCTCACCGCCTTGTCGCCGAGACCGGAGGCGAGTGCGCAGATGCGTAAATGCTTTCGCCGCTCGGCGCCGCCGCGCGGCAGCATCGCCTTGTCCGGCCCGACGAGCTCATCGAGATAATCGAGGATGATCGTGCTCTCGATCAGCGCCTCGCCATCGTCGAGCACCAGGGTCGGCACGCGGCGCAGCGGATTATACGGCGCGATCTTGTCGGCATCGCCGAAGGTGGACCATGGCCGGTGCTCAAAGGCGAGGCCGTAGAGCCGCAGCGCGATCGCGACACGGCGGACGAAGGGGGAGTCGTATTGGCCGATCAGGAACATGATTTTTGCTCACTCGTCATGGCCGGGCTTGACCCGCCTGCGGGGCCGATGCCCCTTCGGCGCGGCGTCGGCAATCGATCTGTCCTCAGATTAGAAAGCGATGGATGCCCGGATCAAGTCCGGGCATGACGGATTGGAACCGGGGCAACATACGTATGCAAAATCTTCATCCTTGTTTTCTCGCAGTCGCCCTCGCGACAACCGCCGCCCACGCCCAGGACCGCCCGATCGGTTTCCAGACACTGTCGAAGAACATCGCCTGCCTGTTCTTCATCGATAAGGGCTAGGGCGTACTCCGCTGCGACCTCATGAACATTGAGAGCCGCCTGCGTCGCCCCGTCGATTGCGAGCTCGACTAGGGCCCTGCCTTCGAGATGAGCGCAAGGGCAGCGTGGGCCGCATCTGCGCCGGCGACACCGTGATGGACGCCTCGCTTCCGGTCCTCGCCTAATGGCCAGGTGTGGCAACGCACGGGATTTCGCATGCCGATCGGAGCAGACGGCGGTGACGTGCTTCAACGCCATGCAGCACGCTGGCGCGGGCGGAGCAAAGGGTGGTTTGAAGAAGGCTGTAAGACGCCCGGTTCAGTCGAATCGAATCAATTCCCCAACGACATTTCAAAAACAAACGCAACAGAGAATTTTGTTCGCTGACAGCGAACTTCTATTGCCGGCGACAAGCGAATCACAGCTTATCGGCAGCATCGATGTTGATTGGGAGATAGGTTGCCAATTGTTGGAGGGCCACAAGCCACTCCGTGGGAGGTTTGAAAGCCTCCTGTCCGATTAGCCAGCGCGCAGTGCGTTGGGGCTAGGGGACGCGCCCGACGACTAGGCGCGTCCTAAGTGCAGTATAGGGGTCAAAGCCGTTCTCCTCCTACTCTCTTCCCATGGCGACAGGTTGAACATTTTGTTCAACCGGCGAAGAGGGAGAATGCCAATGGAAACATTGGATCAACTCGAAAGGGAACGGCGGCAGTCGAAACCGAGACGGTCTGCGTTAGCAAAGCAGCTTCGCCGCCCGTCTACAGTAAGAGCCTTGGTTGGAATTGGAATTCTGCTGACAAAGTTAGTCCAGCTCGGAATTCTGATCTATCGAGCTCTAAGGGAATAGATGCCGCCCCTATATTTGTAATCCGAGAGGAAGCGGGGATGTTAGGCGAAGCGTTACGCCTGTTGCGAACTTTTCATGACCTCAACCAAACGGAAACCGCGCGACGTCTAGGAATATCGAAATCATACTTGTCTGAAATTGAGAGCGAGGAAAAACAGCCCACTCTTGCGCTTCTCGAAAAATACTCAGTCGAGTTCGATATCCCGATATCATCAATCATGTTCTTCGCGGAGTCAGTAGGCAGTAATACTCCATATGAGGCCGCACGAAGCATGGTCGCACCAAAGATCGTAAAGCTACTCAAATTCATCGAAGAGAAAACCGATGGAAAGCGGCCCAAAAGGCGCAAATAAACGGCTGTCTTACGCAGTTGATCAGTCGCCACTCTATCGACTGAGAAGTCATCGCAAGCTAGCAGCCCTCCTTGGTATTTCAGTTCTCGACTTGCGCAAACTCCGCCATTCGCAGGAAATGTACAGGGAGTTTGATCTACCAAAGAAAGGGGGAGGCAGCCGTCGCATTGAGAATCCCGCTCGCAATCTCAAACGCACTCAAGCAAAGTTGGCTCGGCTCCTTACTCGAATTGATCCGCCAAATTATCTGTATTGCCCCGTCAAAGGACGGTCATATATTTCCAATGCGGCTCAGCACCTAAATAATCGTGTTGTCCGCTGCCTCGACATTAAGAAGTATTTTCCTTCCACACCGTCGCATCGGAGAGCTGGCCCCGGTTGTTTGGACAGCGCCCCGCTGGATTTAAGTGGATTCCTGCCGGGTTATGCTGAACGCGGGGCTTTACGGTTTTGTCGTTGCGTCGGGAGGGCGTAGCCCGACCAGAGCGACGACAAAACCGTCGGCGACGGTCATGCGGCCATCACCATAGCTTGCGTGCCGAAGTAAGCCTCGTCGGGCGTGCGCCCGTCAAGGCTCGAGTGAGGGCGTCCCTGATTGTAGAAGGCCAGATACTTGGCAATTGACGCTCGCGCCTCGGACACGCTGTCGTAGGCGCGGAGATAAACTTCTTCGTATTTGACCGTGCGCCAGAGCCGCTCGACAAACACGTTGTCGCGCCAGGCGCCCTTGCCGTCCATGCTGATGGCGATCTTCGCGTCCAGCAGCACATCGGTGAACTCGAGGCTGGTGAACTGGCTGCCCTGATCCGTGTTGAAAATCTCGGGCCTGCCGTGCTTCGCCAACGCCTCCTGGACCGCTTCGACGCAGAAGGCCGCCTCCATTGTGATCGAGACGCGATGGGCCAGGACCCGTCGGCTGAACACATCGACGACCGCCGCGAGATAGACGAAGCCACGCCGCATCGGAATGTAGGTGATGTCCATTGCCCACGCATGGTCGGG